>JALSNT010000634.1 GCA_026986885.1 Desulfobulbaceae bacterium | reverse complement strand
ACCACACTCACCCAGGCCATTGGCCGGGGTCTGGAAGTACCGGCAGAATATTATATCTCCAGTCCATCCTTTGCTCTCATGCATGAGTATCCCGGACGTTTGCCCCTTTTTCACATCGACTGTTACCGGTTATCCGGTGAAGATGATGTCGAAGGAGCCGGACTGGTCGAATATCTTGAGACAAAAACAGGCATCTGCGTGGTGGAATGGCCCCAGCGTCTTGGAACCCTGACCCCTGCAGGTGGACTGCGTCTTGATATTCATATTGGAGAAGAAAAACAGCGCCGTCTGGAATTTACCACTACCTCTCCTCTCTGGGCCGAAAGATGGTCGAAGTTGACCGGCGATTAATTTATTTATTGCAGACTAATTCCCAAAACTGCAACGTTCAATTCCGGTGCAGGCTACCTTGCTGCTCCATCATTTCAGCAGCATCTTGCCCGGAAAACTGAGCCGCAACCATAACGACAAAAAAATGGCATCAAAAATCATTAATCTTAAATCCTGCAAAAAAGGATACACCTATGATCAGGACAAGGCCTGTTCCCCGGAAGAGACCGTGGCCCGTTTCAGGAAGAAACTTGAAACAGCCGGCCTGGATATCCTGCGGGCAGTAAAACGGATAGATAATGGTCGTCTGGATATTCCTGTCTATTTCAGTGTCTGCGGCCGGGATGCATTGGAAGTTATCGGCACCAAGAAACAGATGGGCAAGGGCTCAACCCCGGAACAGTCCCGCGCCTCCGCCTGCATGGAACTGGCGGAACGCTACAGTTTTTTCAGCTTTATAGAGAATATTGATAATTTTCTGATAGGTGATTACCGGCAGATGCGCGAACTCGGATATAATGTTCTTGGCGTTGATATCCTGTTGCGCTCCGTCCATGACACCACCCATGCCGCCGATCTTCTGGAACGTCTGCTCACCGGTATTCCCATGCGCTGGGTGCCGGCAAAAAACCTGACCCGCAATAAAGAGATGCTGGTTCCATTTTCCTGGTTTTATGCCATTAACGAATTTAACGGTCCTTCAGCAGGCAACACCTATGAAGAGGCCGTGTTGCAGGGTATCAGTGAAGTTGTTGAGCGACATGTCTGCGCCGTGATCAATCGTGATAAACGGGCAACACCGGCTATTGACCTGGAATCGGTCACCGATCCCGTTGGCCGCGAACTCATTGCCAAATTCATCAGGCAGGGCATAAAGCTGTACCTTAATGATTTTTCGCTTGATACCGGTATTCCGACGGTTTCAGCTCTGGCCTGGGACCCGGCTACCTTTCCCCGTACCAGTGAAATAGTCTTTACCGCCGGCACCACGCCCGATGCAGACAAGGCACTCATCCGGGCGCTGACCGAGGTCGCCCAGCTGGCAGGAGATTTTAATTCCAATGCCAATTATGTGGCATCCGGGCTGCCTAAACCTGCTGATCTCAGCGAGGTCGACTACATTATCAACAGTGAGAAAACAATAGCCCTTGGCGATATGGCGGATCTTAAAGATGCGGACATGTACCGGGAAATCAGCAACTGCGTGCAGGCCTTAGGCAGAATCGGCATGGAAGTACTGGTTATTGATACCGCCCATGCCGATCTGCAGATCCCGGCCACCTATACCATTATTCCCGGTGCCCATTTTCGCGAACGGGCCGCCGGTGGCGATGCGCCGCTTTTTGCAGCCAAACTGGCAGCGCAGCTGTTACCGGAAGACCGCGTGCTGGACGGCCTTGCCGCCATGCATACCCAGCTGCCCTCAGCCTATTATCTTCCCTTTTACATGGGGCGGCATCTCTACGGGCAGGGGAATATTGCCGCTGCCGAAGAATATTTGCGGCAATCTCTGAGCCTGCACCCCAGGGAAGAGGATCTTCCCTATGTTTATTCCTATCTGGGCAGCTGTCTGCGCGATCTGGGACGATTTGCGGAGGCAATTCCCCTGCTTGCCGAGGGACTTGCCGTTGATGAGGAGCGTCCCGACATCCACAACATTCTCGGCGTCTGCCTGTTTAAACAAAATGATTACCGGCAGGCAGCCCATCATTTTCAGCGGGCGGTTGATCTCAATCCCGCCTCTGCTGTTGATTATGCCAATCTGGCGCTTAATCAGGAAAAAATCGGCCTGTCGGCTGAGGCGGAAAACAATTACACAACCGCACTCTCCCTGGACCCGGAAATTGAATTTGCCGCTGCCGGACTCGCCAGGATCCTTAAAAGCAGAGGTGTGGCCTGAATGCGTTCCTTTCCCCGGCATCCGGAAAAATTACTGGTCCGGTCTACCAACTGGATTGGTGATGCCGTTATGACCACTCCGGCAATCCGCTCCATCGGTCACGCCTTTCCAGATGCAGAAATTACCCTGCTGGCGCTTCCCTGGGTCAGCGATGTGTTTGGCGCCTGCCCGCATATTGACAGAATATTCATCTACGATAAAGAGGGCCGGCACCGGGGACTCAGGGGCAAGCTGCAGCTTGCCCGTGATCTGCGCCGGGAAAAGTTTGATGCCGCCATTTTACTGCAAAATGCCTTTGAAGCAGCCCTGATTACTACCCTTGCCCGTATTCCGGTACGTGGCGGCTACACCACCGACGGTCGAGGATTTCTTCTCAGCCACGGCGTCGGAAAACAACCGGATATTGATAGCCGCCATCAGGTGCATTATTACCAGCAGATGCTGACCGGACTGGGACTTGATATCGGCGAAGACCAGCTTGAACTGTTTGTTGCTCCAGAACGGTTATTGACCGCGCGCAACGCTCTGGCTGATCTTTTCCCCGGACAGGGCAGGGTGCCGGTGGTGGGCCTTAATCCCGGTGCCGCCTATGGACCGGCTAAACGCTGGCCGCCTGAAAAATTTGCCGAGCTGGCAGCGATACTTACCGGTAAAATGGATTGTCTGCTTCTGATTTTCGGTACTGTTGCAGATAATACGGCCGCAGCAACTATTTGCCGGGCTGCCTCCAGGCCGCAACAGGTCCTTGATCTGACCGGCAAGACCGACCTGGCCACAGCCATTGCCTATATTGGCTGCTGTGATGCCTTTGTCACCAATGACTCCGGCCTTATGCATGTTGCCGCGGCCCTGCACACGCCAACCGCCGCTATTTTCGGCTCCACCGATCATATTGCCACCGGTCCGTACAGTGACCGGGCCGTGGTACTGCGTAAATCCCTGGCGTGCAGTCCCTGCAAAAAGACCCATTGTCCGGAAAAGCATTTTTCCTGTATGCGGCAGATTTCAGCCAAAGAAGTCTACCAGGCAGTTAAGCGGTTAATTGATCAATATTATCACCTGAATTGATCGTTTCGCCCCATCTGTAAATCAAAAATATAAAAAATACAAAAAATACAAAAAATGTCCGACCGGAACGGAAAAAATAAAAAAAAGGCGGCCGTATTCCTTGACCGGGACGGCACCATCAACGAACAGATGGGTTATATCAACCATATTTCCCGGTTTCAGATGCTTGCGGGCGCGGCCGAGGCAATTGCCCGTCTTAACCGGGAAGATATTCCGGTAGTTGTCGTCAGTAACCAGTCCGGGCTGGCCCGGGGATATTTCCCGGAAGAATTACTACACCAGGTCCATGATAAAATGAACCGGCTGCTGGCTGCCGCCGGCGCACATATTGACGGGTTGTACTGGTGCCCGCACCATCCGGATGCCAGGGTTGAACGCTTTAAAAAGCAGAACTGCGGCTGCCGCAAACCGGGTACCGGACTTCTTAAGCAGGCGGCAGAAGAGCTGGGGCTTGATCTCGGCCGCTCATATATGGTCGGCGACCGCTGGTCGGATTTGCAATGCGGCGTGCGGGCCGGAGCTGTTCCCATACTGGTACTGACCGGTTACGGGCGGGGTGATCTGGAATATATCGGCAGGGAGCAACAGGTACAGCCTGCCCATGTGGCCGCAGATTTGCCGGATGCCGCTGCCTGGATCATCAACAGAATCGCACAATTCAGGAAAGGCTCAAATTCAGGATGTTAAAACAGGGCAAACTGTATATACGTTCCATTTTCATATTGAATCAACTAAAGTCCATAATTTTAATTAGCGAGCGGGACAATCAACAATCGGAGTGAGGAAACCGGGCACGCTCAATTAAAAAAATGGGTCTTTGTCATAAAACACTTGCTGATGATGAGCTGGAGGCGCTTCTATTGTTAATTGGTGACCAAATGTTATCAGAAGAACAAAATCAGGTGGGAATATGAATATAGACAAAAATAAATCAGAATCCGGAGTTGTGCCTGAACCAGGAGAAGAGAGTCTTGCCGCTTTGATTAAGGAAGCAGGAAAAACAGCAAGAGAGCAAAAAAAGAGGATGCTTGAGGAGCACTTTAAGAAAGTTCATCTTGCGGTTACCGGCCAGCTTAAAAGCCTGCAACAGGAAAAGTCACAATGAAGCCTGCCCTTATTATTGTTGCCGGGCCAAACGGAGCCGGGAAAACGACAATCACAGAAAAACTTCTGCGACATGAATGGATGGACGGTTGCGTATACATCAATCCCGATATCATTGCTCAGGAGAAATTCGGTGGCTGGAATGATCACACCGCAATTATCAAAGCTGCCCGACATGCCCAGGAAATTCGGGAAGATTGTTTGCTGAAATCAAAAAGCATGGCTTTTGAAACTGTATTCTCTATACCGGAAAAATTGGAATTTGTCCAACGGGCAAAAGATGCCGGTTTTTTTGTCCGACTGTTTTTTATTTGCACAAACGATCCGACCATCAATGCGCAACGAGTTGCCATGCGGGTGATGAAGGGTGGGCACGATGTGCCTATTCAAAAAATTATTAATCGATACTATCGGTCAATAGCCCATTGCCTGGAGGCAGTGCCTGTTGTTGACCGAGCTTATTTTTATGACAATTCAAAAACTGATTGTGATCCTGTCCTGCTTTTTAAGACTGTCGAGGGTGAGATAGCGAAAGTTTATAACAAGTTGACACCATGGGCTACAGATATTGCCAGTCAGATATCAGGGAATGACAAAGATATTCCGTGTTAGATGGCATGATATCGTAGCAGCTGAAGTCAATGCACGGATTACTGCTGCCACCAGGGTTGACATGCATAAAACCGGAACAACTTTTAAAGAAATTACAGAAAGACCGGCCGTGAAATGAGCTTAAAGGAATGAGAGCAGCAGGCCGCTCTAAAACAGGGCAAACTGTACGTTCCAGCCGTGGGCAAGAATGGTTGCCGTCAGGGGCGCCTTGATTTCCGTTGGTTTAAAATGAAAATCTGCCGGGTTCATCTGCCTGTAGGTGCTTATTCCCCTGCCTTTTTTGAGCAGGAACAGGGGGCGGGGCAGGGCAAGGATTCCGGTTTTCACCCGTACCGGGCAAAGATCGAAATTGACCCGGCGATACCTGTCAACAACCGTCACCGTGCGTGTTTTGGCATTAAATTTCAGACGCAGTTCGTAAATTCGGGACAAACCAGCCGCAACCATACGTTCACACCACTGCGGATCATCATACCGCCAGCCCACAAGCATGCGTTTTCTCTTCTCCGTCACCCGGATCGGTACATTCATGGTGTTGATCGCCAGCAAAACCGCACGCAGATCCTTTTCCGGTACGGGTTCACCGCTGCCCGGGAACACCCATATTTTTTTGATGGTCCTGGAAACCGCGGGGACAAAGGAAAGCGCAACCAGTACGCCCCAGATCAGCAGGGCCTTGATATAGGTGCCGGTGGCCAGGTCGGAGCGAACTGTCTGTAAGGGCAGCAATGTCAGCAGATAGCCGATAACCAGCAGACTAAACGCAAGAAACGTCAGCAGATATCGTTTAATCATGGTGATGCTTCCTTTCTGAATTTAGGTCCTTGTTGGTTGGCGCCTGTGCCGGTTGCAGCCGCAGTTCTCCTGTTGCGCTCATGGTTGCATCCATACCGTAGGGCAGGGCAAAATTGGTATTGGTGTGGCCGACAGGGAAATTTCCCCAGACCGGGTAATCATAACCTGCCGTTAATTCCATAATGCGCTCAAAGAGCCGGTCGTACTCCTCCGGAGCAATTTCCGTGCCCCTGCCATTGTCAAAGGAGCCGGCGATCAGGCCGGATAACTGTTGTAGTTTTCCGCAACAGGCGAGCTGGGTCAACATCCGGTCAAGCCGGTACAGGGGTTCGCCGGTATCTTCAATAACCAGGATTCTGTTGTTAAATATCGGTTCATAGGGAGTGCCGATCAGGTGAACAAGGGTGGTCAGGTTGCCGACGATCAACCGTCCTTTTCCCTTTCCCGGCCGCAGGATTTTTATCGTATTTTTTGTAAAGTCAGCGGGGAAGGGGAGGTAGTTTCCTGCCATGAGGGCAAAAAGCCTTTGCCTGGATGGCAAATCCATACGCCTGAGGGTGGACACCACCGGGCCATGTAGTCCTATCATGCCGTTTTTTTTGAAATTTGCCGCCAGCAGGGTAGTAACATCGCTAAAGCCTATCAGCAGTTTAGGCTGTCGGCGCAGGCCGGCAAAATCGATTTGCTCCAGCAAACGCAGACAACCGAAACCGCCGCGTATGGCCATCAGTGCCTTGACATCTTCATCCTGCCGGAGTGTACTGAAATCACGGGCCCTTTTATCGTCGGAGGCGGCAAGATATACCAGCGGGTCATCTACTGCGTGCAGGCTGCCTGTTATTTTAATGTTGAAGCCCTCTGCCCGTAAACAATCTATTCCCTGTTGCACATGTTTTTTGTTGCGTATCGGCCCGGCCGGACAGAACAGACCAATGGTATCTCCCGGATAAACAGGGGGTGGCAGCAGGGGTGTGTCCCGAAAATATCGGTTATGATCAGTGGTTTCTTGCATGAATCAACTGTAATCCTTCCAGCGTCAGCAGTGGATTGACAGCATCAATGGTTCTGGCATAAGGCTGGATAAGCCTGGCCATGCCGCCGGTGGCCACGGTTTTTATCCGTTTGTTCGGGGCCATTTCGTTACCTAATAATTGCACCATCCGGTCAACCAGGCCGCCAAAACCGTAAAGCATGCCCGAATGGATGGCGGCAACAGTGGTGGTGCCGATGATCTGTCTGGGCGGGCAATCAATGGAAACCCTCGGTAATTTGGCGGTACGACCGGCAAGGGCATCAAGGGAAATACCAATACCAGGGTGAATGGTACCGCCAAGGTACTGGCGTCGGTTATTAACACAGTCAAAGGTAATGGCGGTGCCAAAGTCAACAACAATGAGATTATCCTGAAACATCTCCCAGGCAGCGACACTGTTGACAATGCGGTCGGCACCCACCTCTGATGGGTGTTTTGTTATTACGGAGATTCCCGTATCGCTGAGATGGGAGACGACAAATGGTTTACCGCGCAGTTGATCGCCGAAATATTTTTCCGCATATCCGATCCAGACAGACTCCAGCGCAGGTACAACCGAGGAAACAATAAAACCGTTTATCTGTTCAGGTGATATACCGGCCAACTGGAACAGGGCATGGTAACGGATGGCAAGTTCGTCGGCGGTACGGTCCCGGTCAGAGGTCAGACGCCAGTGGGCAACAAGATTATTGTCCTGAAAAACCCCGGCAACGGTATGTGAATTACCAACATCTACGGCAAGCAGCATTTTTTATAGTTCCTCACAGGGGCAATAATTTTCTATTTTTATTAACGTGAGCAGTTACCTTTTTCACGGGCAGGATATTCCACCCATGAAAAAAAATCCACCGCAGAAAAATATGCTGGACCTATAAATCCCGTAGGGTTTCACCGCATCTGCAACACTTTTAAAAGAAATCATTGCTAATCATTTATCTTTTTTTATTTGCAGATTGGGTGAAACGCTCAATTTTGGCTGGAGAAAAAATGGTGGGCTGCTAACATACACCCTTTAATCACAACATGCCGCGCAAGTAACATCTCCTGCTGTAGCGGCACCATCCAAGATGAGGTACTATGAGCCGATATATACAGGTAGCAACCACAATAGATAAGAAGAAAAAAGCAGAATTACTTGCCCGCCGGCTTCTTGAACAACGCCTTGTTGCCTGCGTGCAGATAACCGCCTGTGACTCCATTTATCACTGGCAGGGGCGGATTGAACAGGGCAGCGAATATCTTTGCCTGATGAAAAGCAGGGCTGATTTGTTGCCGATGCTGGAGGAAGCCATCAAAGAGCTGCACAGTTACGAAGTTCCGGAAATTCTGGCAACGCCGATTCTATCAGCAGGTACCGCTTACCGGCAATGGCTGGAGAAGGAACTTGCCGGCAAAGAATAATCAGATTCATGCCACTTAAGGGAAAGAAAATCGAGCGACGCCGCAGAAGAAAACAATATATCTGCCATTGCTGCCGTCAGGAAAAACCATTTTGCTGGTACTGTGTCTGCGGCTTTGAGATCTGCCCGGAATGCTTTGCTGAAAACAAATGGGGCATCAGCAACGGCCCAACCTGGATATGCCCGGACTGCGGACGTATCCATATGATGGAATAGCATCATGCTATTGCAGGACAACGTGAAGGCGTTAGGTGAAATAACATTCGTATTGTGTTGTTTTGCCGTATGATATACAGTGATATTTTCGGAAAAAATCATATCTTTTGACTTCATGTCTACCGACAGGTACTATAGGATAATTTGCAACACATGATAACACATGATATTTCATGAAAAATAGGTGACTGTGCCTGGTTATGACCGAACATCAATACGACGAATCAAAGATAAAGACCCTCAGCTCGCTGGAACACATCCGCAAGCGGCCCGGTATGTATATCGGACGCCTGGGTAACGGCTCCCATCCCGACGATGGTATCTATATCCTTTTAAAAGAGGTTATTGATAACAGCGTGGATGAGTTTATCATGGGCTACGGTAAACGGGTTGATATTTCCCTGGCCGAAGACGGTCATTGCCGGATCAGGGATTACGGCCGGGGCATTCCCCTGGGTAAAGTGGTTGAATGCGTCTCCGTCATCAATACCGGCGCCAAATATAACACGGATGTCTTTCAGTTTTCAGTCGGCTTAAACGGCGTCGGCACCAAGGCGGTCAATGCACTGTCTGAGAATTTTGTTGTTTGTGCCTATCGTGACAATAAATTTAAGCGGGCGGTTTTCAGACACGGTACCCTGGTCAGTGAAGAGGAGGGGACAGGTAAAGAAAAAAACGGCACCCTGATAGAATTTCTCCCGGACAAAGAGCTTTTCCCGGACTTTACCTTTGATACGGAATATGTTGACCAGCGATTGTGGCGCTATGCCTATCTCAATGCCGGGTTAAGCCTGTACCTGGACGATCGGAAATATTATTCAGAAAAAGGGTTGCTTGACCTGCTTGCCCGGGAGTTAGACGGTAAAGAACTGTACCCGGCCATTCACAGCGCGCAAAAGGCCCTGGAATTTGCCTTTACCCATACCGATGATTACGGCGATACCTATTTCTCCTTTGTCAACGGTACCTATACCTCGGAAGGGGGCACCCACCTCTCTGCTTTTCGTGAAGGTATCTTAAAGGGGGTCAATGAATTTTCCGGCAAGAAATTTACCGGTAAGGATGTGCGTGACGGCATTGTCGGCACCCTTGCCGTCAAGGTCCAGGAGCCTGTCTTTGAATCACAGACAAAAAATAAACTTGGAAATACGGAGATTCGGGCATGGATAGTTAATGCAGTACGTGAGGCTGTTGCCACCCATTTGTACAAATATCCCGAAACCGCTGAAGTGCTGATGGACAAGGTGCAGCGTAACGAGCGCATTCGTAAGGAATTGCAGTCTGTTCGCAAAGAGGCCAAGGCCAAGGCCAAAAAGGTTGCCTTTAAAATTCCCCAGCTCAAAGACTGCAAGTACCATCCCACCAGAAAAAAACCGTCACCCCCGGACCGGGAAAACATGGTGTTTATCACCGAGGGCCAGTCAGCAGCCGGTTCCATTGTCTCATCGCGCGACCCCATGACCCAGGCGGTTTTTTCTCTTAAGGGAAAACCCATGAATGTTTTTGGGCATCGTCTTGATCTTTTGTATAAAAATGACGAGATGTATTCATTGATGCGGGCCTTGAACGTGGAAAATTCCATTGCCGATCTCCGTTTTGACAAGATCATCCTGGCAACGGACGCCGATGTTGACGGCCTGCATATCCGCAACCTGCTGCTTACCTTTTTTCTCCATTATTTTGAGCCGCTGATCAAGCTCGGCCATGTCTATATTCTCGAGACCCCTATTTTCCGGGTACGCAACACCAAAAAAACCACCTATTGTTATTCGGATGAGGAAAAAAAGGCGGCCATCCGTGAACTCAAAGGACGGGCGGCGGCCAGATCAGTTGAGGTTACCCGCTTTAAAGGGCTTGGCGAGATTTCACCGCCTGAATTCAAACAGTTTATCGGCCGGGACATGCGGACCAGGCAGGTGCGTATCGATTCTCTCTCCCAGGTCAGCCGGGTGCTGAAATTTTATATGGGAAAAAACACCCCGGATCGCAGGCAGTATATCATGGACCATCTTGTGCTGAGACCGGTATGACCGAGGATGGTACAATGACAGACGATCGGGGGCAGCGCGGCCAGGGAAAATTACACAACCTTTTTGACCGTAATTTTCTGGATTACACCTCCTATGTCATCCGGGAACGGGCTATTCCTGATATTGATGACGGCCTGAAGCCGGTACAGCGTCGGATCCTGCAAACCCTGCATAATATGGACGACGGCAGGTTTCATAAGGTGGCCAATGTGGTCGGCGAAACCATGAAACTGCATCCGCATGGCGATCAGTCCATCTTTGCCGCCCTGGTTAACCTGGCCAACAAGGGATATCTGATTAACCGGCAGGGTAATTTCGGCAACATCTTTACCGGTGATCAGCCATCGGCTGCCCGCTATATCGAATGCCGCCTGTCACCCCTGGCCCGGGAAACACTCTTTAATAAGGATCTGACCGAGTTTGTTGATTCCTATGACGGTCGCATGCTGGAGCCGGTCTCCCTGCCGGCAAAACTGCCGCTCCTTCTCCTGTTAGGGGCCGAGGGTATTGCCGTGGGCATGGCAACCAAAATCATGCCCCATAATTTCTGCGAACTCCTCAAATGTCAGATCAAATATCTTAATGGTAAAAACTTTACCCTGTACCCGGACTTTCCCAGGGGCGGTATTGTTGATGTTTCTGCTTATGATCATGGCAACGGCCGGTTACGCTGCCGGGCCAAAATTGAACATAAGGATGATAAAACCATAATCATCACTGAGCTGCCGTACAATCTGACCACCCAGTCGTTGATCGATTCCGTGGAAAAGGCTGCCAAGGCCGGAAAAATAAAAATCACTTCCATCAACGATTATACTGCCGAAGAGGTGGAGGTGGAGATTAAACTGCCGCGCGGCGTCCATGCCGATGAAACCATTGACGCCCTGTATGCCTTTACCGATTGCGAGGTAACTGTTTCACCGAATCTCGTTGTCATCAGGGACAACATGCCCTGTATCGTTCAGGTGGAAGATGTTTTGCGGCATAATACCGACAAACTGCTCGCCGACCTGGAACAAGAGCTCAACATCGAACGTAGTCGCCTGCTTGACAAGCTGCATGCCCGCAAGCTGGAACAGATCTTTATAGAAGAACGGTTGTACAAACGCATTGAGGAACAGATCTCCTACAAGGCCGTTATTTCAACAATTCGTCAGGCCCTGTTTCCCTTTGCCGATGAACTTATCCGCAAGGTAACCAAAGAGGACATTGAACGGCTTCTGGAGATCAAGATTAAGCGGATCTCAAGGTATGATATCAACAAACAGCAAAAAGAGATCCGGGCCATTGAAAAGAGTATTGCCGCCATTGAAGAGCATCTTAAGGATATGGTGGCTTTTACCGGAAATTACCTGGCAGGACTGCTGAAAAAATACGGTAAAAAATATCCTCGAAAGAGCAGGCTCAAGGAATTTGACGAGGTCAATGCCAGGGCTGCGGCCCTTGCAAATATCCACATAGGATATGATCGTGAATCCGGATTCTTAGGAAGCAAGGTTAAGGTTGAACATAATAAAAATAATAAAAAAAGTAAGAAAAGTAAGAAAAAAGACCTTGAGCTTACCTGTTCGGAATATGACCGGCTCCTGCTGATTTTCAAGGACGGTCTGTACAAGGTTATCAATGTCCCCGACAAGATTTTTGTCGGTAATACACTGCTTTATCTCGGGGTGGTCAAGAGAGACCATGTTTTCAATGTCATTTATCGATCTGGGGCGGAAAATCTGACCTACGGCAAGCGGTTCAAGATGCCCAAATTTATTCTTAACCGCGAATACCGGCTCTTTCCGGCGCACAAGCGCTCGCTTATCCAGATGCTGGCAGTGGGGGAAAACGATATTCGGGTACGTGTCTCCCTGGTACCATCGTCAAGGGCTAAGTACAATTCTCTGGAAATCGAGATGGACGATTTCCTTATCAAAAGTGCCTCTGCCAAAGGCAAGAGAATCAGCAACCGGGTGGTACGCCGAGTCACCAACATTACCGGCAAGCCCCGCAGGCAGCAGCCTGTACCGGCAACGTTGCCGGGCATAACCACCACCGGGCCTCCGGAACAGCAGGCAACGGCGGTAAAACCGGATGCCGACAACTGACCAGAATTTTTCTCTTTTTTTACACTTATGAGTCGTCACATACTCAGCACGGGCCAGTGGCATTGTTATCACGAGACCGGGGTACCTGTTACCTGCAGCGGCAGCGGCCAGGATGCTGAATTCCGGCCGGGTATCACCTGGCCATGTCCCCGCTTTACCACTGAGAACGGTACGGCACATGACCTGCTGACCGGTCTTGTCTGGTCTCAGGACGCCAACCCCGGAGAATTTCCCTGCACCTGGCAACAGGCGCTTGCCGCTGTTAAAGAGCTGAATAAAGAAAAATATTGCGGGCGCAGTGACTGGCGACTGCCGAATCGGCGGGAATTGCGCAGTCTCATGGATTACCAGACCAAAAAGCCATCCCTGCCCCGGGACCATCCCTTTACCAATGTCTTTATTCATTGGTACTGGAGCTCAACGACTGCAGTGATACATCCCGGCTATGCCTGGTGTGTGCATCTTGAAGGTGCACGCATGTTTTATGGCAAAAAGACCCAGGAAGCAATGTTCTGGCCTGTGGGCGGCAAGGGAAACAACATGCTGGCCGCCACCGGCCAGCAACAGTGCTATAATCCGGATGGGAAGGTCATCCCCTGTGGCGGCAGCTGCCAGGACGGTGAACTGCGTTTTGGGGCGTCCTGGCCGACCCCCCGGTTCGTCCTGGTCGGTGCCGGTCGGGTACGTGATGAGCTGACCGGGTTGACCTGGTGGCAAGGGGCCGATGTAACAGCAGGCAGGGTTTCCTGGCAACAGGCCCTGACAGCAGTCCGAAATTTTAAAATCTCCGAGGGACAAAACTGGCGCCTGCCGACCATCAACGAGCTGGAATCACTGGTCGATGCCGACAACCATTCACCGGCCCTGCCGCAGGGACATCCGTTTAATAATCTTCGGGATGGGTACTGGTCATCAACGACATCATTTTTCGAGACGGATTGGGCCTGGGTTCTTTACCTGGATAAGGGTGCCTGCGGGGTAGGGTATAAGCCGGATGCCACCTTTCATGTCTGGCCGGTCATGGAGACAAAAGATGACGGCGTGGCGGAATCGGTGTGCTAAGTGGATGTGGATAAAATGGAGATACCCGAAGTTAAGCGCTAATCATTGCTGTTGCTCACTCCCTGAGACTGATGATTTTCCATCCCCGTGCCAGGGCAATTTTGTTTAATTCTTTGTCGGGATCCACGGCGACCGGATTGGATACCTGTTCAAGCAGGGCAAGGTCATTGACCGAATCAGTATAAAACCACGAATCATCAAGACAAAGTTTTCGTTGCCGTAACCATTGGCGAAGTCGTGCCACTTTGCCCTCCTTGAAACAGGGAATCCCGTCAATTACGGTTGTGTATCTGTTGTTGACGATTTTGGGTTCGGTTGCCAGTAGATGTTCTATGCCGAATTCCTCAACTATGGGACGGGTAATAAACGAATTGGTTGCCGTTATAACCAGCAGGACATGGCCCTGCCTGCGATGATGCTCTACCAGCTCTTTTGCCTTTTTCCCCATCATCGGCCGAATAACATTCTGCATGAACTGTCGGTGCAGTTTCTGTAATTCATCCATACTGCGTGCGGCAAGAGGTTCAAAGCTGAAAGCGCAGTACGAAGAAATATCAAGTTCTCCCTGCTGGTAGTCCTGGAAAAATTTTTTATTGGCCTGCTCATATTCTTTTTGGTCAACAAGGTTGTTGTCAACTAAAAATTGTCCCCAGCCATAATCGCTGTCACCGGTCAGCAGGGTATTGTCCAGGTCAAAAATAGCTAATGTCATCCGATATCAATGCAGTTATATTACATCTAAAATTCAAGATGATAACAAAAATATTTAAACTAACACATACACAAAAAACAAAAAAATCATGATTCACTGACAATGGTTGGCTCACCCTGGAGGGAATGGCGACCGGCTTTTGTTATGCGTACCTTTACGATATCACCGGCAATCACACCTGCGCCGATCTTTGAGAGGTGGACAATGTGGTTGCTGCCGGTGCGGGATTTGACCATGCCCTGGGCATTGCTTTCCACCATAACTTCCAGGGTTGCGCCAACCATCTCCTGGTTCCGTTCAAGGCTTATCTGGTCCTGACGATGTTGGAACTGCTGCAAGCGTTCCCCTTTTGTAAGTTCGTCAACCTTGTGGGGAAAATCGGCCGAGCGAACGCCCGGTCGATCAGAGTATTTAAAGGAAAACGAGCTGTGAAAACGCACGGTTTCCAGAAGATCCATGGTTTGGGCAAAGTCGCGATCACTTTCACCGGGAAATCCGACAATGATGTCGGTTGAAATGGCTATTTCAGGGCAAATCGAGCGTAATTTATCAATTTTTTCAAGATAAAGCTCTCTGGAATATTTACGCCCCATTTTTTTCAGAACCCTGTTTGATCCTGATTGCGCCGGCAAATGAAAATGGGGGCAGAGGGAGGGGATATCCTTAAAGCATTGCATGAGATCCATAGACAGGTCCTGCGGATTTGACGAGGTAAAACGAATCCTTTTTATTCCTTCAGTTTCAGCCACTTTCCGCAAGAGATCAGCAAAACCGGTGGGCTTGTCAGCGACCTGATTGGTGCTGCCGTAGGAATTGACATTTTGGCCGAGCAGGGTTATTTCCCTTACTCCTCTCCGGGCAAGCATGGCAACCTCTTCCAGGATATCGGCTACAGGCCTGCTGACCTCCCGGCCTCTGGTATGCGGCACAACACAATAACTGCAATAATTATTGCAGCCCTGCATAATGGTGACAAATTTTGAAATTTCCTGATGTTTGTTTTTGTTTTTTTTATTTTTTTGATTTTTTTTATCAGTCAGGGGCAGGGGAGGGCGGGCTGCTGCGGGCTGCTGTTGCAATAACTGCTGAAATGGGGGAATGGTAAATGACCTGTCCAGATCGCAGGAAATTTCTCTGGTCGAGATGCCATTCTCCAGGCGCATCAGCATATCCGGTAACTGGTAAAATTGCTGGGTACCGATAACAAGATCGACATGGGGCATCCGTTTGAAGATTTCACGACCCTCCTGCTGGGCAACACAGCCGGCAACGCCAATGCGTAAATCAGGTTGCCGCTCTTTTTGTTTTCTGAGTTGACCCAGCAGACTGAAGACCTTTTGCTCGGCCTTGGCTCGGATGGAACAGGTGTTAAGCAGTATCAGGTCCGCATTGTCCATGGATTCGACCGGAACATAGCCGCATGAATACAAGAGATGCTCCATGATCTCGGAGTCCCGCTCGTTCATTTGGCAGCCAAAGGTTTTTATAAAAAATTTCCTGTTCATCTATATTTTATTTCAGCATGATAAAACAACAATATACCACAGATAGTAAATGTTGCCGGTGAGCTATTTCAGGTCATTGCCGACAGCCTGAAGCAGGCCCATGAGCTCACGGGCCCTGGCTTGCGGCACCATTATCTTTACTAACCCCTTGTCGGTATCAACAGTGGACAAGGTTGCAAGTCCATCATATCCCTCAAGGAGAAAACGCAGAAAACCGATCTTTTCAGCCCTTATCCTGAGGTGGAATTCAAGCAATCTCAATTTGATGGTCTGATAATTACTAAATTTTCAGTAAATACAGTCTACACTTTAAGCGATACATCAATATTGCCAATCAAGCCGGCATACTTTTCCAGGACAGGCTTAACAACCTCTTTAAGAAATTCATCGGTCTGCTTAACAGCGCGTCCGGTGAATTCCTGGTAATTGCCGATCATTGCCTCAAGCTCCCCAATATTAAACGGTACACGTTGATCATCTGCGAGCCTGGCGAGCAGATCGTTTTCTTTTCCCTGTTCCTTGACGGCCAGGCCGGCAGCAACAGAGTGCTCCCTGATAACTTCGTGCATTTCCTGGCGGCTCTTGCCCTGTTCAACGCAGGCCATCAGGATTTTTTCAGTGGCCATAAAGGGGAGTTCAGCTCGCAGGTATCTTTCAATTTGTTTTGGATATACAACCATATCACTTGTAATATTCATGTAAAGCTTTAGGATTGCATCGGTCAAAAGAAATGCCTGGGCCATGTCCATGCGCCGTATGGCGGAATCATCCAGGGTTCGTTCAAACCATTGGTTGGCGGCAGTGGCGGCAAAGTCAGCCGGTAGTCCCATGAGCTTTCTGGCAAGGCCGGTCATTCGTTCAGAGCGCATTGGATTGCGTTTATAGGCCATGGCAGAGCTGCCGACCTGTTTTTTGGCGAACGGCTCTTCCTGGACCTTCAGGTTGGACAAAAGGCGCAGGTCAACCGCAAACTTATGTGATGATGCCCCGATACCGGCAAGGGTCTCGGCTGTTTTCATATCGAGCTTACGCGGATATGTCTGGCCGGTAACAGGGAAAACATTATCGAAACCCAACTTTTGGGAAACCAGGCGATCAAGATTTCTTACCTTGTCGTGGTCACCGTGGAACAGTTCAAGGAAAGTGGCCTGGGTGCCGACCGTACCTTTGGCACCGCGCGCCTTGACCTGGCTTTCAAGGTTTTCGATATATTCCAGATCCATGAGCAGGTCCTGGATATACAGGGTGTTTCTCTTGCCGACCGTGGTTGGCTGGGCAGGCTGGTAATGGGTAAAGCCAAGGGTTGCCATATCTTTATATTGGCGGGAAAATTTAGATAAATTGGCAATCACGTTGACAAGGGCCTTTTTAATCAGGGCAAGTCCCTTTTTCTGGATAATCAGATCTGTGTTGCAGACGACAAACTGGGAGGTAGCGCCTAAGTGTATTATTGCTTCGGCCTTGGGGCACTGCAGGCCATAGGTGTATACATGGGCCATGACGTCATGGCGTATCTCTTTTTCTTTTGTGGCTGCTGTCTCAAAGTCAATATCCTCTATGTGGCTTTTAAGTTCATCAACCATGTCTCGGCTCACCAGCTCCAGGCCAAGCTCATGCTGGGCCTCGGCAAGGGCGACCCAGCAGCGCCGCCAGGTGGTAAACTTAAACCGTTCGGAAAAAAGTTCCTGCATCTCCGGGCTGGTGTATCGGCTGACCAGTGGTTCCTGGTAGATATTTCGATTCATGCGCGCTCCTAAAAAAGTTCATAACAATAAGGATGGGAATTAGAACCCAATCGCAGCTAAAAGTCCAGATCAAAGCAATTATCTGCATAATCCGGGACAAAGCCGGTAACCATGGTAGAGGGCTGTTTCATAATCAATATTAGCAATGTCGCATAATATATATTATGTATAATTTTTACTTTTGTTATTATATCAATTCGTTGGCTCAATGGAAACCGCCATGAGTTCGATTCTCTTGCGTCCACGAAAGCAGGAGTGCTTAAAGACGAAGGCGATATCCACCCTCTTTCGTGCAAGAGATAGTTTTTCCCCCATGCCGAATCCGATTCCATGATAAGTGGCGCCATTAAGACTGAGGGCAAAACGCAGGTGTATATGTTTGATCAGGGAAACATGTTGAAGCTGAATGTCCTTTACAAGAAACACCGGTTCCGGATTATCTTTACCATAGGGCTCAAGATGCCTGAGAAAAGAAAAAAAATCCCGGTTGATCTCACTTCCGTTCAGCAGTTTGTCCACAATGATTTTTCTGCTCATGTCGCCGCCTTCCTGTGATAAGGCTGCGACCCGTGCGTTTAAATCCCGGCAAAAAATATCCAGCTTGTCGCTGGTCATGGACAACCCTATCGCCTGTTGGTGCCCGCCGAAATGAAGAAGATTGTGTTTGCAACCATCAACAGCAGAAAAAAGATCAATTCCGCCTGCCGAGCGTCCGGATCCTTTGACCACGCCGGCCTCATGGTCATCTGCCAGGGCTATGACCGGAAGATCAAACTGGTCACACAGTTTGGAAGCGACAATGCCCAATACTCCGGGATGCCAGTTACCCTGGTAAACCACAAGGGCCGTGGCGCCGTTTTCTCTTTGTTTTTGACACTGAACCAGGGCCTGTTTTACTATGTCAGCCTCAATTACCCGTCTTTTACTGTTTTGTTGTTCAAGGATTGTTGCCGTCTGTTGTGATATATTTATATTGTCGGCCAGAAACAGCCTGGCGGCAACTTCAGGTGACCCCATGCGTCCTGCCGCATTGATCCTCGGAGCAAGACGAAAAGAAATATCTTCACTGGTTATCCTGCCTTCCTGCAATCCTATTTCTTCGCAAAGCGCCCAGATCCCCGGCCTTGTTCTTTTCGTCAGTACCTCGTTGCCGGCCCTTACCAGTATCCGATTGACACCGGTCAACGGCATAACATCGGCAACCGTCCCCAGGGCTACCAAATCAAGATAATTTTTTAAATTTGGTGCGGTCTGCTTACACCAGTAGCCATTCTGCAGGCACCTGGAGCGTAAAGCCATGAGCAGAAAAAAGACGACGCCGACTCCGGACAGGCCTGAAAATGGGAAACTACAGCCCTGTTGTTTTGGATTGACCACGGCATGCGCAGCAGGCAGGTCACCCTGTGGTTCATGATGATCGGTAATGATCACATGAAAACCGGCAGCAATGGCCTCCTTGACCTCTTTATTGGCTGAAATACCGTTATCAACGGTAATCAGCAGCGCCGGCTGCTTCACCAAGCCGCTTACCGTTTGAATGCCGGAACTGGTCAAGCCGTATCCGTCAGTAAGGCGATTGGGAACATGCCAGCTAACCATGAGCTGCAATTTTTTTAAAAAATCAACAAGAAGAGATGTTGCGCAAATTCCATCTACATCATAGTCACCATAAACAACCACCGGCCATTGATACTGCATTGCCTTGCAGACAAGGGCTACTGCCTTATCCATATCTTTTAAGAGAAAAGGGTTTGGCAGATTTTGAAGTTTCGGGGCAAGAAAGTCAGCGGCTTGTTGTTTTTCCGTTATTCCGCGCAGACCAAGAAGTTCAGCCGCGATCTCTGGTATATGTAATTCTTTAGCCAGATAAGCTGCGCTTTCAGGAAAAGAAGAAACAGGAGAGGAGCGAAAGCGAAAATTCACGAAAATACCTGCAGTGTGGGCCGGAGAGCCGGAGGTAGAACATGATAATTAACATGAATATTATTCTTTTTCATGCTGTATTATCAATCTTTATCGAAGTACAGTCTAATATCATTAATCATTTTTTCCTTGTTCTCTCTGTTGTACCAGCGAAGAGAGTCAATCCTGCGGAACCATGTCATCTGCCGTTTTGCATAGCGCCTGGTATCCCGCATGAGCAAACGTTCCATGTCGTCAAAGGTCCAGACACCGTCAATATATTGATTGGCATGTCGATAGCCGATGGACTGCATGGAATTGAGATCAGGACCAAAGCCCATGTTGCGCAAACTTTCAACTTCTTCTACCAGGCCCTGGGCAAGCATAATGGCCGTGCGTTGCTCGATGCGGCGGTATATCATCTCCCGAGCGCCGGTCAATCCGGCTGCAAACATCCGGGTAAACAGAACAGCCGGGCCTTTTGTTTTCTGCTCCTGCAGGTGTTGCGACCATGGAATCCCTGTGGAATAAAATATTTCAAGGCCTCGTATAATCCGCTGCCTGTCATTTTTATGGATTCGTGCCCCTGTTGCCCTGTCAACCCGGCAAAGCTCCTGGTAAAGATCGGCAAGCTCCATTTTTTCCTGCATTTGCGCAAGCCTCTTGCCGACTTTATCCGAAACATGAACAGTATCAAATAAACCATTAATTAATGAAGATAAATAAAGACCTGTCCCCCCAGTTATCAGGGGCGTCTTTCCCTGGGAGGATATCCGCTTAATCGCCTCAAGACAATCAGCAACAAAACGGGCTGCATTATACTGTTCATCAGGATCGACAATATCAAGTAGATGATGGGCAACCCGTTGCCGTTCCTCAGCCGTTGGCTTGGCTGTACCGATATCCATGTATCGATACACCTGCATGGAGTCCATGGAAATGATTTCACAGCCAAATTCGGCAGCAAGAGAAAATGAAAGCGATGTCTTGCCGATGGCTGTCGGTCCGACCAGAACAATGATCGGCACATCTATCCTGACCGGCATGATATCTCCTCCCTTTTAATCATGGCTCGGCAAAATATATCATGGGTCTGATCCGCAGTCCTAATTTTTTCCCAACACCCCGCACCTTTTCAACATCACAAAGATTATGAAAAAAGCCGTGCCGGCGGCGAAAGGAAAATATCCGGTCTGCAAGTTGCTCGCCAATACCTGGTAACAAGGCAAGATCTTCCCGTGAGCACCTGTTGATCGACATGGGTTGGCATAAAAAAAAGGCCAGTTGCGGAGATAATTCCCTGCCCCCCTGCCCTGCAGCGCCGGATATGCTTTCCATGGTAGCAAAGCTTTTTTGCTCCATATCATTTCCGTAAAAAAACAGATCGCCGATGCCGTAAAAACCTGCCAGATCAAAGGCCAATAGAAGAAAAGCAAACAAAAAAAGGACAAGCATGCGCCTGTCCTTTTTCGATGAAATCCTGGTTGTCATCATGTTTTATTCAGGTCCATCCGATTCCTGTTAAACGCTTTTTTCATCAAGCATAAGTTTATAATTAATGGAATCCAAAAGCGCCTGCCAGCTTGCCTCAATAATGTTGACCGATACCCCGACCGTCCCCCAATGGTTATCCGCATCCCTGCTTTCAACCAGGACGCGAACCTTGGCGCCGGTTCCGTATTCGCCGGAAAGCACCCGTACCTTATAATCAACAAGCTCCATATCATTAAGCGTAGGATAAAAACGGACAAGGGCCTTGCGCAGGGCATTATCAAGGGCATTGACCGGACCATCGCCCATGGAGGCGGTGTGTACTTCACTGCCTCCTACATACAGGCGGATTGTTGCCTCGGTCATCGGCGGCCTGTCCATCTGGAATTTATGATTCATCACCCTGAATCCTTCAATGGTGAAGAATTTACGCTGCAGCCCCAGGGCCCTGCGCATCAACAGTTCAAAACTCGCCTCGGCCGCCTCGTACTGATAGCCCTGCCCTTCCAGTTCTTTAAGTTCCTTTATTATTGAGGACATCAGCGGGTCGTCGGGAGTAAGATGCAGACCGTATTTTTTTGCCTTATGCAGAACATTTGATCGTCCGGCCTGATCGGAAATGAGAATTCTGCGGATATTGCCGACTTTTTCCGGTTCTATGTGTTCATAGGTCAGCGGGTTTCGTTCAACCGCACTGACATGGATGCCGCCCTTGTGGGCAAAGGCGGATTCACCGACATAGGGTTGATACCGGTTATGGGGCAGGTTTGCCAGTTCATCCACCAGCCGGGAAGTGACATATAGTTGATCAATATGCTTGCCGACCTCACATTCCAGGCCCATCTTAAAAACCAGGGCCGGAATAATAGATGTCAGGTTACCGTTGCCGCATCGTTCCCCATAGCCGTTGATGGTTCCCTGGACATGGGAAGCGCCGAGCGAGATACCCATCAGGGCGTTGGCAACAGCGGTTTCCGAATCATTATGAGGATGGATACCTATACGCACCTGACTGTTTTGCTCGGCCAGGAACTGCTTTACCCTGTCAATAATTGCAGGTATTTCATGGGGGAGCGTACCGCCGTTGGTGTCACAGAGTACCAGGGTCTCGGCCCCTCCAGCCATTGCCCGGCCAAGGGTGGCGAGGCAGTATTCCCGGTTATTCTTAAAGCCATCAAAAAAATGCTCTGCATCATAGATCAGATGTTTGACCCTGGGCCGGAGAAAGGCCAGAGAGTCTTCTATGATCAGCAGGTTATCTTCCAGCTCAATACGGAGGGCATCATGGACATGAATATCCCAGCTCTTGCCGAAGATTGTAATTGCCGGTGTTTTTGCCGCCAGCAGGGCCGTGAGATTTGGATCTTTCTCCGGAGAATTTTGAAAATGACGGGTTGAGCCGAAGGCGGTTAACCGGGCATGCTTGAGCTCCACTTCCTGCATGGCCTTGAAATATTCAATGGCCTTGGGGTTGGAACCGGGCCAGCCGCCTTCGATATAGTCGATGCCCAGCTTGTCTAATTGTCGGGTTACCCGGATCTTGTCGTTGACGGAAAGGTTGAAGCTCTCGGCCTGGGTGCCGTCCCGCAGGGTGGTGTCGTAGATTTCAATGGCTTGTTGTGACATGTCAATACTCTTCTTCCATGGGCATGTTTTCTTTCTCCAAGGCAAAGGCTTCGTGCAGCGCCCGCACGGCAAGTTCGGTATATTTTTCCGCAACCACACAGGAAACCTTGATTTCGGATGTGGATACCATCTCCATATTTATGCCTTCATTTGCCAATATCTGAAACATGGTTGAGGCAATGCCTGAATGATTGCGCATGCCGACTCCAACAATGGAAATTTTAGCAATGTCCTGGTCGCCGGTGACGGACTTCGCTCCTATTTCCCGACAGGTTGTCTTGAGAATCTCCATGGCACGTTCATAGTCGGTACGCATGACGGTAAAGGTCATGTCGGTTAAGTGACTGTCGCTGGTATTCTGGATAATCATGTCAACCAGAATACCGGCATCCGAAATGGGGAGAAAGATTTTAGACGCAATTCCCGGCTGATCGGGAACATGTTTAATGGTAATTCTCGCTTCATTTTTATTATATGTCACACCGGATACCAGCATGGATTCCATTATTTTATCCTCCTCTACAACCCAGGTTCCCTCATTTTCCGTAAACGTTGATCGAACATGCAGCGGCACGCCGTATCGTTTTGCCAGGCCAACGGATCTGATATCCAGGACCTTGGCACCAAGACTTGCAAGTTCAAGCATTTCATCATAACTGATCTGATCAATCTTTCGTGCTTTGGTGCAGATATTCGGATCAGTGGTATACACTCCGTCGACATCGGTAAAAATTTCACAGGCATCGGCATTGAGTGCCGCGGCCAGGGCCACAGCCGTTGTGTCGGAGCCGCCGCGGCCAAGGGTTGTAATATCCCCTTCCTCGGTGACCCCCTGAAAACCGGCAATGGTGACAACCTTACCTGCATCCAGGCTTTTCTGAATCTTCTCGGTATCAATACTCTTGATCCTGGCCTTGGTGTGCATGCCATCCGTACGAATCGCCACCTGATCACCAAGAAACGAGACCGCTTCTCCTCCGGCTTCTTTAATTGCCATGGCAAACAGGGCAATGGTTACCTGTTCCCCGGTCGACAGGAGCATGTCCATTTCCCGACGATTCGGTATTTTTTGGATTGCCCGGGCAAGACCGGTTAAGCGGTCGGTTTCACCGGACATTGCAGAGAGGACAATGACCAGCTGATTCCCCTGTTGCCGCCGTTTAAGTACCCTTTCGGCAACAGCCTGTATTTTTTCTGTGGACCCAACGGATGTTCCACCAAATTTTTGCACAATAAGCGCCATCAGTCTATCCTGGATAATTCTTTTTCCGCAACGCCGGTCGGGAAAATTTAACAAACAAAATTGTCTTTAGATAAAAATCAATGTAATAAGGTTGAACCTTCAAAAGTAAACCGAATTTCTTTTTTTGCAACTCAATTTAACCCCTAAGGGCAAGACCATGGTGCATTTTACAACCGATGAA
>JALSNT010000633.1 GCA_026986885.1 Desulfobulbaceae bacterium | reverse complement strand
CTGGCGCTGGTGGATGAAAATTCATTCTGGGTATTTGGCTTTTTCCGGGAAAACACCATCCCCGATGTCGAGGTGGGCGACAGGGCCGTCGTCACCCTGCTTGCCTATCCGGATACACCCCTGACCGGCAGGGTCGAGTCGATTGCCTGGGGCATTGCCCATGCCGACGGCAATCCGGGCGGCAATCTTCTGCCAAGCGTCAAACCGGTTTTTCAATGGATCCGCCTTGCCCAGAGAATTCCCGTGCGCATCAAACTCGATCCCCTCCCCGACGGCATAAAACTACGCTTCGGCCTGACCGCCTCGGTGATGATCCTCAATAATAAACAGCATGCGCCGGCGGGCCGGACAGGTACGGGCATGTGACGAAAAAAAAGAAAAATCTCCCTTGCCATCCTGCGGGATGATGCTTACTGTTCCTCTCGAAATGCAAGTCGGGCATTTGATACTGATGGTATCTTTGAGTGCCGGATTGAACGTTACCAAGGAGTTTATCGACGTGCATATCATGCACGCCCCACCATCATCTCGTATTTCACCCGGCTGTTCCCTCACCCATGATTCGGAACCGGAAATGAGATGTTTGCCTGCCGACCCCCGGACGCTGTAATCCTGTAGCCCAAAATAATACCGTTTTAGTATCCCAGCCCGTCTTCTTCATATACTTTTCTTTCAAGCGTGATTCCATGTAAGGAGTAAAAAATGATCAACGTTGACAACGTGACACGGAGGTATGGCGATTTTGTGGCTGTGGACCAGGTTTCTTTTGAAATCGGTCAGGGCGAGATCGTCGGCCTGCTCGGTCATAACGGCGCCGGTAAGACCACAATTATGAAGATGCTTACCGGATTTCTTGAACCAACCGACGGCAGCATCACCGTTGACGGCCTTGACATTGAAAGCGACAGGCTGAAAATCCAGCGGAAAATCGGCTACCTGCCCGAAAATTGTCCGATCTACCCCGAAATGACGGTGATTGATTATCTCGATTATGCGGCCGCGCTGCACGGCATGAGCGCCGAAGAACGTCCCGATCGGATACGAAGGGCCATTGACCGCACCGATCTGGCGGAAAAGGCCATCCAACCTGTTGCCACCCTGTCCCGCGGCTATCGCCAACGGGTCGGAGTGGCCCAGGCCATCCTGCATGATCCGGAAATTCTTATCCTCGATGAACCGACCAACGGTCTGGATCCCACCCAGATCCAGCAAATGCGGCAACTGATTCATGAACTGGCCGCCGACGCCACGGTCATTATTTCCACCCACATTCTGCAGGAGGTACAGGCGGTCTGCAACCGGGTATTGATCATCCGCAACGGGGCAAAGGCCCTGGATGCCCGACTTGATGAACTGCAGGCGGATGTCAAGCTCTTTCTCCTTACCGATGCCCGACCGGAAAGCGCCATAAAGACCCTGGCCGGCCTTTCAGGAGTGGAAGGGGTGAATCCGCAGGAATCCGGTAACGATCACGGTTATGGATACACCATCATTCCAGGCCCGAACGTGGATCGATATGGACTGTCTGCACAGATCGCAAAACAGGCTCTGGAGCAGGGCTGGCTCCTCTATGAATTGCGGCCCGAGGTCCGTGATCTGGAGACCATCTTTGGACAAATCAGCGCCCAGGAGGGGGAGATATAATCATGAAAAATATTTTGCGTATTGCCGCCAGGGAATTTGCGGGTTTCTTTTCCGGACCGGTCGCCTTTCTTTTCTTTGGCGCTTTTCTGGCCGTCACCATGTTTATCTTTTTCTGGGTCGATACATTTTTTGCAAGAAATATAGCCGATGTGCGGCCGCTGTTTGACTGGATCCCCATTCTCCTCATCTTTCTCTGCGCCGCCGTCACCATGCGTTTATGGTCGGAAGAGCGGCGGGCCGGGACCCTGGAATTTCTCCTCACCTCGCCTACCCGGCCGGCGGCGCTGGTACTCGGAAAATTCTTAGCCTGCCTGGGCCTGATTGGAGTTGCCCTGGCCCTCACCCTGCCGCTGCCGATTACGGTTTCCTTCCTGGGACCTCTGGACTGGGGGCCGGTGGCCGGTGGCTATCTGGCAACTTTTTTTCTGGCCGCAGCCTATATCAGTATCGGCCTCTATATTTCCATACGTTCGGAAAACCAGATCGTCAGCCTGATTGGCTCGGTTGCGGCCTGCGGGCTGTTGTATTTAATCGGCTCGGACATGCTGAGTTCTTTTTTCGGCAATCAAATTGGTGAAATACTGCATCTTCTTGGCTCAGGTTCCCGTTTTGATTCCATTACCCGAGGTGTCATCGACCTGCGCGACCTTTATTACTATTTATCTATAATGGGGATATTCCTGAGCTTAAACATCTATGGCCTGGAGCGTCTGCGCTGGCAGGGCAATCCCGCCAACAGCCGCCACCGTGCCTGGAAGATGGTCACCCTGCTGGTAGTGGCCAATTTCCTGGCGGCAAATTTCTGGCTGGCCCCGATAGGTACCATGCGCATAGATATGACCAGTGGCCGCATATATACCATTTCCAAAGCCACCCGCAACTATCTGGCCCAGCTCCATGAGCCGCTTTTGATCCGCGGCTATTTCTCCGCCCAGACCCATCCCCTGCTGGCGCCGCTGGTTCCCCGTCTGCGCGACCTGCTCAAGGAATATCAGATCGCCGGCCACGGCAAGGTCCGTGTTGAATTCGTCGATCCCCAGGAAAATCCTGAGATCGAGCAGGAAGCGGGACAAAAATACGGTATACGCCCGGTGCCGTTTGAGACCTCGTCCCGATACCAGTCATCGGTAACCAACTCCTATTTTGACATTCTGGTCAAGTACGGCGACCAGTTTGCAACCCTTGGCTTCCGTGACCTGATCGAGGTCAAGGCAAAAGGCGAGTCCGGCCTGGATGTCGATCTCCGCAACCCGGAATATGATATTACCAGGGCAATCAAAAAAGTGCTGTACGCCTACCAGGGCTCGGGCGACCTCTTTGCCAATATCCGGGGGCCGGTTGACATCACCGGCTATATATCTCCGGCCGCAAAACTGCCCGAACAGCTTACCGCCCTGCGGTCATCCCTGCAGTCAATAAGTGAGGAGATGAAGAAAAAGTCCGGCGGCAGGGTTCATCTGCGCCTGGTGGACCCTGATGCCGACGGCGGGCGAACGGCAAAAAAGATCGGTAAAAAATTCGGCTTCCGGCCCATGGCCGTCGGCCTGCTTGATCCCCGCACCTTCTGGTTCTACATCACCATGGAAAATAACGGCAGGGTGGTACAGGTACCCCTGCCCCAGGACTTTTCCAAAGACAGCCTGCAGCGTGATATGACGGCGGCGCTGAAACGTTTTTCCAGGGGATTTCTCAAAACCATCGCCCTGTATACCCCGCCTTCCACCCCGCCGATGCCGCAGTTAGGCATGCCCGGGGGTGGAAAACAGTTCCAGTGGCTGCGAAAAAAACTGGAAGAGGAGCATAATGTCATCACAACGGACCTGAAAAAAGGGCAGGTTCCCGGTGAAACCGACTTCCTGCTGCTGGCATCGCCGGAAAAATTCGATGACATGCAGCGTTTTGCCGTGGACCAGTTCCTCATGGAGGGCGGAACCGTGGCAATTGCCACGGCGCCCTTCGATGTTACCCTGCGCGGCCGCCTGAGCGCAGAAAAATACAGCTCCGGCCTGGAAAAATGGCTGGCCGGTTATGGTATCACCCTTGGTCACTCCATGGTACTGGACAGGCAAAATTCCGCCTTTCCAATTCCCATGGAGCGGCAGGTGGGCATGATCAGGGTTCGTGAAACCAGACTGATCAACTATCCCTATTTTGTCGATATCCGCCGGGACGGCATGGACCAGGAAAGTGGTCTGACCGCCGGGATCAACCAGGTAACCATGACCTGGCCTTCGCCGATCACCATCGACCCGGAGAAAAACAAGGGCCGCAAGGTCATTCGGCTGTTATCCAGCTCTCCACAGGCATGGACCTCTGATTCACTCAATATCCAGCCTGATTTTCAAAAATATGGTGAGTCGGGATTCCCGACAGGAAAACAACAGCAACAGTATCTACTCGGAGCCGTGGTGGAAGGCCGCTTCACCTCAGCCTTTGCCGGACAGACTTCACCCCTGATTACAAAGGCGAAAGATGAGGCCGCCCGTAAAAAGAAGGAAAAAAAATCCGGGCCGGATACGAAGAAAGATGCGGCGGCAGAGAACAAACCGGTAATCAGCCGGGTACTGGAACGTTCCCCGGAATCGGCCAGGATAATCCTTTTTGCCTCCAACTCGTTCCTCAGCGATACGGCCATGGAGTTGATGTCCAGTGTGCAGCACACCCAGTATCAGGAACCGGCGCAGCTGCTGGCCAATGCGGTCGACTGGTCGCTTGAGGACCGCGGCCTGCTCTCAATCAAGGGCCGGGGGCATTTCGCCCGCACTCTTCGGCCCATGGACCGGAAGACCAGGATGTTCTGGGAGTATTTGAATTATGGCCTGGCCCTGATCGGCCTCGGCCTCGTCTGGCTTGTCCAAAAACTGCTTCAAAAACGGACAATTGCCCGTTATGAGCGGATTCTTCATACCGGGAGGGCATGATCCATGAAAAAGACCATATTTTTTCTGACACTACTGCTGGCAGCCCAGGTCGGCCTGGGCATTGCCTTGAACCTGAACCGACAGCAGCTTGCCGTCTTTCAGCCGACGGCCCCTCTATTGTCCTTTGATGAAAACGGAGTTGATGCCATCACCATCACCGGACCGAAAGGCAAAAAGGTCAGGCTTGTCAAAAAGGATGACAAGTGGACACTGCCGGATACATTTAACGCACCGGCCGACCAGGAAGCAGTCAAACGGCTGCTTGCCGGGCTGGCCGCTATTAAAAAAGGCATGCCGGTGGCGACCAGCGCCGGAGCCGCAGAGCACTTCAAAGTGGGCAGGGAAAATTTTGAACGCCATATCGTCCTGCGTCGAAAGGGTCAACCGGTGGCTGATTTCTTTGTCGGAACCTCACCCGGTTTCCGCAAGGTGCATGTCCGTCTGGCCGGCAGCAATGATATCCTGTCTGTAAAATTTTCCACCTATGAAGCGGCGGCCACAGCCGACACCTGGCTTGACAAAAACTCCCTGCATCTTGATGAAAAAACGATCAAAGGCATTACTCTGCCCGGTATCGACCTCATCCGCAAGGGAGGCAATCTGGTACTTGCCGACCTCGCCGCAGATGAGGAGATGAACAAGGAAGCCGTCGACACCCTGACCGGGCAGGTGGCGAAATTGAGCATTGAATCCATACTCGGTCGTCAAAATAAAAAAGAGTATAATCAGGATAAACCAAAGTTGACCTGCAGCGTGCAGCTTGACAACGGCTCCAAACGGATTTTCACCTTTTCCCAACCGGAAAAAAAGGACTGGTTTGTCGTCAAAAGCTCGGACTCCGATCTCTATTTCAAAATCGGCGGCTGGCAGGTAAAACCGCTGCTCAACGCCCGGCGTGACCACCTGGTAACAAAGAAAAAAGCTGCCGAAAAACAAAAAACTCTGAAAAAAGAGACCGATAACAGCGATCAATAACCCATTATTCCGGGCCGGCGGACAGTGGTGTCATCCGGATGCCTGGCCGCCGGCCCCTTTGCAACAACCATCGCCCGCCCCCGGAATCGTTTGCCATCCCCCCTCCCCTGCCCGCGCCACACAGCAGCCGGAACGTGCTGTTTAAAAATTTCCCGGATATGCGTGACACAGGGGCAAAAAAGCGGTACAAAATCTCCAGGTTTTGGTTCAGTGGATATTTATTCCTCCCTGACTTGATGGTATTATCCCTGCTTATCCGATTTTTCTTTTACCGAGGAACTTTCCATGAAACAGAAATGATTTTCGTTGTTCATCTTCTTCCTGTTCGCCTTTGTTCAGATCACCATGGCCTCGCAGAGCATCAAACTCGGTGTGGTGACCAAGCCCGGTTCGGCCCAGAATATTGTGGCCGGAAAATTTAAGCAACTGCTTGAACAACGTAAAAACAAAGCTCAAGGATACTTTAAAAATTTTCTGCAGGATTACTGATGATTCCCCATATTCTTTCCCTTCTCCTTTTTGGAATATCCAGCGTCGGCTTTATCCTTGGCGTTATTACCGATGACCAGGTGTACTGGCCCGCCTCGCACATGGACAAGCCCGGATATCTGCAGACCGTCACCGATCCGACCTTCGGAACGAAAATAATCCGCATTGTCGGTAATCCCGGCGAGCCGATTCCAAATATTTCGGGTGAGGTCTGGGCTGATAATACCCTTCGGCACGGCTACTCCAAACGGCAGCCATGGAACGCCGACCAATCCATGATCTACCTTGACCGGCACGACCCGGAACTGTGGCTGGACGGCATGACCTACCAGCCGCTGTTTACCCGCAAGCACAAACCGGGCACCTCTCTGCGATGGAGTATGGTGGAGCCTCGGATAATGTTCTATCTCGGCAGAGCAGGCAATGAACATCTTGGGCGTTGGGATGTGGTCGACAATGTGGCCGAAGAACTCGTTGATCTCAGAGGTTACAGGGACATCAGTTTCGGGAAAGGGGAGGGAAACTTTACCTGGGACGGCAGGAGGGCGGCAATTTGCGCCACCCGCAGAAGTGATGGGAAAAAGGTTGTTTTTATCGTTGACGCTGCTGACAAAACCAAGGGAAATGATATCGATATCAGCGGCCTGACAGAGCTGAAAAACTGTA
>JALSNT010000632.1 GCA_026986885.1 Desulfobulbaceae bacterium | reverse complement strand
TGTCGTCCTGATAGCCCTGCCGCAGGGTGTGCAGTGCCGGTGATTCACGGTGGAAATCAAATGGGCTGACAAACTGCCGAACCTGGAGGAAGAGCTGCGCCGGTGGGAAAAAAAGATCGTCCAGGGTGGTCCCGTAGCCGTTATAGTTGAGCAGGATACCGGTTTCCCGGAGTTTGTCGGTTTCCGTCTGTGATAATCCCATGGAATTTGCCGTTTGCAGAGCAGTTTCATCAAGATTGTCACCGAATGCGCCGACAATGGCCCATGGCCGATGGGCGCCGGTTATTAATTGATCGACGATCATTGAGGTACATGTCTGCGGCGCAGGATCTATATGGGTTTCCAGAGCAGGAGATTGGGGTATATCGCCGCTGAAATGATGATCAATATAGACAATGGTATTTCGGTGATCAAGCAGTTCGTGCAGCGGTTGGCGATTACTGTCCAGCGAAACGTCAAGAACCGTTATCCTGCAATTTTCCACATGTCGTATTTTTTTCAGCAGGCGGATGTCACGTTTGACGCCGGTGATCAGTTGGGCGTCTGGTCGTGGCTCGGACAGGCGAAGTTGATGCAGGGAGCATATCCCGTCGGCATCACCGTTAAAAACGTCATACGATACCATAGCGGGAGAGGTGGTCCTCCGGTGCCTTGCGGCCGTTGAAAAAGTGCCTGCGGAAAAACGATGTGCGTACCGCGGGCACGGTTGGTCGGTATAGCACGGGTGAATAAACAGAAATCCTATATACCCGGCAGATCTATACCGAAGGGATTGCCGATATTTGCCAGCCTGAACATAAGCATGTATTTCTGGTTACCAGGTGTATAGTTGGTGGCAAATTCAACCGACCAGCAGGATGGTTGATAAATGAGGCTGAAATTTTCCTGGATGGTCTGGCTGTCCTCCAGTGATCGTTCTATATCGTATGAGGCAAGCAGTGAATAGAGCAGGGAAACTTTTACCCCGCCCTTGATGGATTCCGTATTATTGGCACTCGTATTTTTAGTGGAGAAATAATCAAGGTAAAAGGTATCACCTCTGTCGTTACGGTAGCCGGTTTCCAGGGCATTGTGTGTGACACCTGCCCCATAGACGTCAATATCGGAACGGTAGACAATCCGGAAGTCTTTGAGCGGGAAGAGAGCGGCTTTCAGCTCTACAGGGGTCAGGGGGGTATCACTTACCTTACTGCGGAAATCGTACCCCTGGCGGATTTTCAGGTAGCCGTACTGTCTGTCGTACTCCGACCCATTGTGCAGACCGAAAATAGAGAAAAAGTTATCCAGGTTGTAATAGACGATGTTTTGATCGGCAACCCTGTCGACATCATCAAATTTCGGCAGGTTATCCTGGTTTTCATCCGAGGTATATCGGTAGGATATGGAGGGCCTGAAGGTATGATTCCAACGATATATCTCACCGACATTGATATCGAAATCACGCACCATATTAGCGCCAACCTTGCCGCCGAAATCAACCAGAAAACGATTTTCAGTGTCGGAATCCTTCCATTTGTCGTCGCCGTTATCATCAATCAGGTAACTGGTATTACGGATGCCCGCATCAACGGTCGTCTCAAGATAGGGGGTCAGAGGAATACCGGCAATTAATTTTAACGGCAGATCCAATCGTTGGGCTCGAACCCCGTTGTCCCGCCAGAAATTTGTATAGTTGGCGTTCCAGGAAAAATCCACCCCGCTGTCATAAACGGGGAGCAGGCCGGAATAGTTTATCATCGGCAGATTCCAGAGGGGATCCGGACTCGTCTGCGGCTCACGCAGGTCGTTAATACCAAGGAAGTTGATCTGCAGGGCGGAACCGTTATCCCAGGAACGCAGTATCTTCAAGGTGTTCTCTCTGGCTAACTCGGTCTTATTCTGGAAGCCACGGCCAAAGGTCTTGAGAAATCTGTCCTGGGTGGTGATAAAGCCGGTCATGCCGCTGTTGAATTCGGTCAGATAATCAAGATCGGAGGCAATGTCCAGATCAAGGCGGGTGGTCCACAGGCCAAAGTCCTTATCAGCCTTGCCCCGTACCCAGTACCGTTCCTGATTGGTATGCTTAAAGCCGCCGTCGGCAAAATAATCGGCGTTATCGGGATCGTTCTTGTCACTCAGGTCATCGTTGAGATAATTGGCCATGAAAAAACCCATGGAGGTCGGGTCACTGGTGTAGCGAAATTCGGCCCCGGCCATAAAACCCCGTTCACTGATGTATTCAGGATAGAGGGTGATATCGCTTGAGGGAGAAAGATTGATGAAAAAAGGTGCGGTAAAATCAAAGCCGTCCCTGTCGGACAGACCAACGGAGGGGAACAGAAAACCGGTCTGACGGGTGGTTTTCGCCGGCAGAAAAATAATGGGCATGTACAGGACGGGGACATCTTTAATGCGGAAGGTGGCATTTTTTAAAAAGGCATAGCCGTTTTCCGTGATTTTCGCATCAGAGGCGGCAAAGCTCCAGGGCGGCGTTTCCCCTTCCTTGACCTTGCAGGTAATAATCCAGCCGTCCTTTATATGGTATGTCAGGTCGCCTGTTTTTTCAATGACCCGCCCCTCAAGGTGCATATCTTTGTACTGGCGAATGATGGAGGCATTTTGGAAGGTACCGGTCTCACTGTTTAAGTCGACTGTTCCGGATTCGGCAGTCAACTGGTCCGGGCCGATATCAATGAGCAGGTTGCCCCTGGCCTTAATCTTGCCGAGATCAACGTCATAGGCAATCCAGTCTGCCTTGATGGTTGTCAGCGTTTTCTTTTCGGTAACCATTGCCGGCTTTTTTTCTTTCCCTTCATCAGGCTGGTTTTCCTCACCGAGGAGACTGCTCCAGTCGGTTGCCGCCGGCTCCTTTTTTTTACGGGTTACAGTCTCGGTTTTTTTCAGAACGACGTTGCCTTCCGCAATCACACTGGCCGGATTTTCATAGCGGATTATTTTATCGGCGGTAATTTCCCATTCCTCGGCCTGGATGGACCCCGTCAGCCCTTTGGTGGGCAGGAATAGACAATTAGCTGAAATAATAAGAAAAATGAGGACAAACGGAGTGGATTGGATGTTTTTTTGCACCTCGACCTGCTCCTGCGTAAGAGTAAAAGAAAAATCCGGACACAGGGCCTGTGCAACCTGACGGACCTGCCGATTCCGGAAAATATAAGCCTGATTTGAGGAAATGTACGCGTACCAATAGGTTGTGTCAAGAAAAAAGGCAGAGAATAGGCTTGCATGGGCTTGGAATTTGGTTTATTTAACGGACCTGTAAATAAATAATTTATGCTTGGGCGGTTTGCCCTTTATTTCCTCATCGGTAGTACAGAGATATTTCACCTCTTATGGATCACATTTTTGGCCCGGTTAACTCAAGACGACTTGGCCGCTCGCTCGGCATTGATCTTTTTTCAGAGAAGATTTGCAATTTAAATTGTATTTATTGTGAAGTGGGCGCCACCCGGCAGTTGACTTGTGACCGGGCTGAATATGTGCCGACGGAAAAGATTCTCCACGAAATCGATAATTATTTTCAGGATGCGGACCGGGTGCGGAAGATTGATTTCGTTACGGTTACGGCCAGTGGTGAACCTACCCTTCATAGCGGTTTCGGCAGGATTTTAAGTCATCTTAAAAAGAAAATCGGCAAAAAAATTGCCGTGTTGACCAATGGCACGACCCTGATGGATACGCAGGTTCGCAGGGAACTTTCCCTGGCCGATGTGGTTATTCCTTCGCTGGATTCCGCCCTGGAAAAGAGTTTTAGAAAAATTGATCGACCGGCCGGCTGCGTTCATTTAGATGAGGTAATAGAAGGGCTGGTGGCTTTTTCCCATGAATATCAGGGGCAACTCTGGTTGGAAATTCTGTTTGCCGGCGGGATAAATGATGCCGATGCCGATATCCGGGCACTGCAGGAGGTGATCAACCGGATGCGTGTTGACCGTATTCAGCTCAACACCGTGGCCCGGCCACCTCTTGAATCCTTTGCCCGGCCGGTCACTGAAGATCGTTTTCAGAAAATTGCCGCTGTAATGCGGAAACATAATCCTGATGTTGCCGTTGATATGCTTGCCGGTGGAGCCGGTACCGGCGACGACACCCATGCAAGCCCTACCGGCCAGACCGGCGATCAGCAGGATCTTGTTGCGGAAATACTCCAGATGTTGAAACGGCGGCCCTGCACGGCTGCCGATATAAATACGGTCTTTCCCTGTGGAGGACCGGAAAAAGTTGAGCAGTATCTATCACCATTGCTCCGTTCCGGGAGGGTGCGTACCCGTGTTCACGGAGATCGGGTCTATTATTCCTTATAGAAGCCGGCTCGCCGCTAACAGATGCAATGTGCAGGAACGATCCGGTTTTTGGGAATAGTTGCAACATACTATTTTTTTAAGTTGATCGGACAGGGACCGGTTCGCCGACAGACTGCCCATGTATTTTCTCCTATGATGAATTGCAGGCAATGGGAGGAGATACTGCTCGTAATTGATGCATGCAGGAAAAATAATGACGGAAGAAAAGAGTACGAAAAAGCCTGAAAAGGGCAGAAAACAAAAGTTGCCCAAGGCAACGACCGGTGCCTGGTGGAAGGGTGTTTCCAGTCTGCTTAATAAAAAAGATAAGGATGAGGGGAAAACTGTTTCGTCCTCAAAGCGGACTGCTTCAGCAACGAAAGAAAAACAACGGCAGCAAACAGAACCGGCAAAGGATGCCGTTGTTGAAGCCGATATTCCTGCTGGAGAAGAAAAAAAGACCGATCAGGCAGCAAAAAATACGGAAAAGAGATCTTCAGCCGGTGAAAAGAAAAACCCCCGCAAGAAAAAACAACCAAAAAACAGGGAATCCGGTGTTGGTGGAAAAGGGAAATCACGACAGCCCGGCAGGCAGGAGGCTGAGAAAAAGAAAGGGGTCGTCAAGCTGCTGATTAATGCGGAAGAGCCTGAAGAGTGCCGGATTGCCCAGTTGGAAAACGGGCGCCTTGATTCTTATCAGGTGACCACTGTGGTGCGGGAGCGGACAAAGAATAATATTTATAAGGGACGCATCGTTGCCGTTGAATCCAATTTACAGGCGGCATTTGTAGATATCGGTACCGGTCGCAACGGCTTCCTTCCCTTTAATGAGATCCACCCGGAATATTTTCGGGAGGATGTCAGTGAGCGGGATCGTAAATATATCAGTCAGCACCAGTGGAAAAAACTGAAAATTGAAGATGTGGTGAAAAAAGGGCAGGAAGTACTGGTGCAGGTGGTTAAGGAGGTGACCGGTAACAAAGGTGCCAACATGACGACCTATCTCTCCCTGCCCGGCCGCTGTCTGGTGTTGATGCCAGGCAGTGACAGCGCCGGGATTTCGCGCAAGATCGTTGGTGAGGAACGACGCTCGGCCCTGCGGGAAATTATGAGTGGTTTTTCCATCCCGGAAGGGATCGGCTATATTATCCGCACCGCCAGCGCCGATATTACCAAGACCGCTCTGCAGAAAGACCTGCGTTATCTGCTGCGGCTGTGGAAAGAGATCAAAAAACGCGGCCAGACCATGAAGGCCCCGGCCCTTATCTACGAGGAACAGGAGACCGTGGTTCGTTTTCTGCGGGATCATTTCACCCCGGATATCTGTGAAATTCTGGTTGACACCGAGGAGTCGCTCGAGCAGGTTAAGCAGTTTGTTGATCTGCTGCCCGCCAAACAGCGAAAGGTGCGGGTGAAGCTGCATCGGGGCGCCAAACCCATTTTCAATCAGAACAATGTGGAAGAACAGATTGAGTCGATCTATAAACCGCAGGTGCCGTTGCCTTCCGGCGGCTCGATTGTTATTGACCCGACCGAGGCCCTGGTTGCCATTGATGTCAACTCGGGCAGAACTTCGAAAAACGGTGATTTTGAAGAGACCATCTTTTTGGCCAATATGGAAGCGGCCGTTGAGCTGGCCCGGCAGCTTCGGCTGCGCGACCTCGGCGGCCTGATCGTGGTCGATTTTATTGATATGCGCAATAAAAAGCATATCCGTGAGGTGGAAAAACAGGTAAAAACCAGCATGAAACGTGACAAGGCCAAGGTCGATATCAGCCGAATTTCCCGTTTTGGCCTGATGCAGATTTCCCGCCAGAAAATGGGGGCCCCCATTGAAAAGGGCAGTTACCTGACATGTGAACACTGCCAGGGACGCGGGGTTGTGAAATCGGTGGAGACCCAGGCGCTCTATTTCCTCCGCCGTATCCAGACCGGAATTTTACGCAAAAAAGTACACCGGGTGGAATGCAGGCTGCCGCTGGAGGTGGCCAACTATCTCCTCAATAAGAAGAGAAAAGAACTTGCCGACCTTGAGGCTCGGCACGAGGCCACCATTGATATTCTTCCCCGGCCGGAGATGAAACCCGGTGAGAATCAGATTGATTTCCTCCAGGCCCGGGCTTGATATATCGGCCGGGCCTTAAACAGAAAAAACTTGCATACGAACATGAGATACGGTATGTTCGCTGCCGTTACCCGCGCCTGTAGCTCATCTGGATAGAGTATCGGACTACGAATCCGAGGGTAGCAGGTTCGAATCCTGCCAGGCGCACCAGAATTATGACGGGCCCGATCAGTTTATGCTGATCGGGCCCGTTTTTTTTTGCTACCTGTCTGCCGGGTCCCGGCCATTGCAACCATTGTTTCCAGCCGTATCAACCGCCGGTCGTGGTCACGAAGCTCGCGGGCTAATTCGGAAAGCATTTTTCCT
>JALSNT010000631.1 GCA_026986885.1 Desulfobulbaceae bacterium | reverse complement strand
TAAGCTACATCATGGCCGCCGGCAATACTGTCATGTCGCATCTCCTGTTAGGCCTTGACCCCAGGTATATTCGGGAATCGCCCTACGTGCCGTCGGTAAGCCAGTTTCCGCTGACCAAGGCGGCCGGTCTCGGCATTCATGCCCACCCATCTGTTCGCCTTTTTCTCTATCCATGTATCGCCTCATACGTGGGCGGTGATATCGTTGCCGGTGTCCATGCCTGCCAGATGGCAAAATCGGAAAAGATCAGTTTATTTATCGACATAGGCACTAATGGCGAAATTGTGGTCGGCAACAAAGAATGGATGGTCTGTGCCGCCTGCTCCGCCGGACCCGCCTTTGAAGGGGGCGGCATCCAGTACGGAATGCGCGCCTCTTCCGGTGCCATTGAAAATTTCCAGATTCATCCCGAGACCTATGATCCGATGATCGTCACCATCGGCCGGATAAAACCCAGCGGTATCTGCGGTTCCGGGCTGATTTCCATTGTCTCGGAACTGCTGGAGGCCAAGGTTATTGATCAGCAGGGCAAGTTTAACCGCAACCTTGACCATCCCCGCATCCGGGAAGGCAGAGAGGGATGGGAATATGTCCTGGCCTGGGGCCAGGATTCGCTCATCGGCGAGGATATCGTCATTACCGAGGTAGATCTGGACAATCTCATGCGGGCCAAGGGTGCCATGTATGCAGGCTATCAAACCCTGCTCGATTCCGTCGGTTTGAGTTTTGACGACCTGGACCGGGTTATCATGGCCGGCAACTTCGGTGCCTATATTGATCTGGAAAAGGCCATCTGCATCGGTCTGCTACCCGATGTCGACCGTGATAAATTCTTCTATCTCGGCAATGCCTCCATGTTGGGTTGCCAGATCAGCCTTTCCGATGTTGACCGTTTCCGCGAACGGGTGGAGGTGCGGCAACTGATTACCAACCTTGAGCTTGCCGAAAATAATGAGTTCATGTCCTATTACATGGCCTCGCTCTTTCTGCCCCATACCGACATGAGCCTTTTTCCCAGTGTCCGGGAAAAACTGGGTGAATTGCCATAATAACCGAATATGATGTATAATAATGCGGAAAAGAAAAAATCTTTTGACCTGGACCGGGTACTTTCCCTGCTCAAAAAAGAGGTAACTGCTTACCAGGTGCCGGTGGTGGATCTGATTGCCGCCCAGACTAAAGATCCTTTTAAGGTTCTGGTGGCAACCATCCTGTCGGCCCGCACCAAGGACGAGGTTACGGCGGCTGCCAGCCGTCGTCTGTTCAAAAAGGCGGCAACAGCCGACGAGCTTGCCGGGCTCTCGACCTCCGAGTTGGAGAAAATCATCTACCCGGTCGGTTTTTTCAGAAACAAGGCAAGGTATCTGGCCGCACTGCCCGCTGTTTTGCAGGAAAAATTTTCCGGACGGGTGCCCGACACCATTGACGAGCTTATCCAACTGCCCGGCGTGGGAAGAAAAACGGCAAATCTGGTAGTAGCCGTTGCCTTTAATAAACCGGCCATCTGCGTGGACACCCATGTCCACCGCATTATGAATATCTGGGGGTATGTGCAGACCAAGACCCCGCTGGCAACCGAAATGGCCCTGCGGGAAAAATTACCCAAACAATACTGGATACCGATAAATTCCATGCTGGTGGCATTCGGTCAGGGCACCTGTCGCCCACGCCGCCCGAAATGCGATGCCTGCATCATCCAGGATTGCTGCCCGCAAATTGGTGTTACTCCTCGAAAAGTGAAAACTGAAAACATGCGGCAACGTCAACGGAATGAAGATTTTTTTCTTGTCTCCTGGAATGTCAACGGTCTGCGGGCGGCCCTGAAAAAGGGTTTTCTTGACAGCTTTTTTGAGCTGGATGCCGATGTTTTCGCCCTGCAGGAAATCAAGGCACTGCCGGACCAGTTGCCCGACGAAGTTCGTACTATTCCCGGATACCACATTTACTGGTATCCGGCGCAGAAAAAAGGGTATTCCGGCACGGCTGTTTTCAGCAGGATAGAGCCTGAAAATGTTACTTATGGCCTGGGTGATGAATTATTTGATGCCGAAGGAAGGGTAATCACCCTTGAATTTGCCGATTATTTTCTGATTAATGCCTATTTTCCCAACGCCCAGCCCAGGTTGAAACGTATGGAATTCAAACAACGGTTCAATACGGCAATATTACGGTACATGGATCGTCTTGCCGGCAAAAAATCCGTTGTCCTCTGCGGTGACCTTAACGTTGCCCACAAACCCATAGATTTAGCCAATCCAAAGGCCAATGAAAAAAATCCCGGTTACTCACCACAGGAACGGGCCTGGATGGATGAGGTTATCCGGGCCGGCTATGTGGATACCTTCCGTCTGTTCAACAATGAACCGGGTCAGTACAGCTGGTGGAGCTATCGCTTCAATGCCCGGGCAAAGAATATCGGCTGGCGTATTGATTATTTCCTGGTCGACCCCGGCAGCCGTGAGCGGGTGGTTGATGCGGCCATCCACGATGATATCACCGGCTCGGATCACTGTCCGGTCAGCCTGCGCTTCAAATAAGGGATACGGATATGAGTTCTCCATATCGCATTATTATTGCCGATGATCACAGCCTCATCCGCAAAGGATTAGCTGCCATTATCGAACTTGAATCCGACATGCAGGTGATCGGTGAGGCCGCCGACGGTGAAGAATTATTGAAAATCCTTACCCGCAGGCAGCCGGACATGGTGGTTATGGATATATCCATGCCCAACTTAAACGGCATCGATGCCATCGGCAAGGTACTGGCCCTCTATCCCGATATCCGTATTCTCATCCTGACGATGCACTGTAACAGCCAGTATTTCTATAATGGACTGTCAGCCGGTGCGCACGGTTACCTGATAAAAGACGATTCGGATACCGAGCTGTTGACCGCCATCAATACCGTACGCGCCGGAAAAACCTACATATCGCCCCAGCTGTCCACCGAGGTCACCGATGCCATGTTTTCCGCTTTTCGCGAACACCGCGACCCGGCCATTATCAATCTCACGCCTCGGGAAAGGGACGTTCTCTCCCTGGTCATCAAGGGCCATACAAGCAGAAAAATAGCAGAAATTCTCTGTTTGAGCCCACGGACCATTGATCATCATCGTGCCAGTTTACTGAAGAAATTCAAGATGAAAAACACGGTGGATCTTGTCAAGTATGTCCTAGAAAATTCTATTCTCCCCCAATAATTAACCGGCAGGTGAACGGCCATGAAGAAACGGATGTGGATGCCGGCGGATCTGCTTGACCTGGAGTTTTTCATCAGACAGGACCAGAAGATTATCGACCGTGGGGAAGAAGAGACCCTGGAAAGACGGGAGCGTGGAATATATCACACCATTAAAGAAGCCTGCCCGCAAGACGATGAAACTGTTCGGCGCTCCTGTCTGCTGCGCCGGTGGCTGGCTGCGCGCCGGGCGGCCGTGGATGAAAAAAACAACGGCAAGGGCATATTGCCGGGCCGGTTATTCAGCGAACTGATAACAATATGTTCCTGGACATTTTTCCTCATCTCCTTTATCAGTGGCTGGGGCATGGCCCTTTCCTATCTGAACTATGCAGGCAGAACGCCGGTCAATGTGGCAACATTTCTGGCCCTGTTTGTCGGCAGCCAGCTGCTTGTGCTGACCATTCTCCTGTTTTTCATAGCCGCCGGCAGGCTGCGCACCCGCCCATCACTGCCGTTAACCTATGACCTTGTCCGCAGGGGAATTTTTTTTCTCGCCGCCGGGATCAACCGCATGGCACGGGAACCCGGGAGTAGCTTCGCCCTCCTTTCCGGAATTATGCAGGGATTGGGTACATTGTATGGACCGATTTTTCTCCTGCCGTTCTTTTTACTCGTGCAGCTTGCCGCTGTCGGCTTCAACCTCGGCGTTGAAACAGCCATCCTGCTCAAGGTGGTGGGCACCGATGTTGCCTTTGGCTGGCAGTCTACCCTGCAACCCGGGGCCGAGGCTGTTTTTCACCTGGTAAAACTGATTGCCCTGCCCTGGTCCTGGATCCTGCCCGCCGGCATTGGTTATCCCGATCTTGCCCAGATCCAGGGAAGCCGGCTGATCCTCAAAGAAGGCCTCTATCGTCTGAGTACCTCTGATCTGGTTTCCTGGTGGCCCTTTCTCTGCCTTTGCGTCCTCTTTTACGGATTATTGCCGCGTCTTTTTTTGTATGTGGGCGGCCGCATTACCTGCAATCGTCTTCTGCAGAGACTTAGGTTTGATGCCGCCGCTCACCGCCAGGTGCTGCACCGTATGCTGACGCCCCGGCTCTCCACCGCCGCCGTTGTTGAGCAACGGGAAAAAAAAGTTCAACCGCAGGCCGTTGAGCAGCAGGAAGTATCCCCCTCTGTTGCCGCCGGGAAAGCGGCTCTGGTATTGATACCCGATGAAATTTTTTCCGACTGCCCACAGCAGAAATTTGCCGATCTTCTTCGGCAACGCTCGGATGCCGAACCCATCCGTTTTCTTACCTTTGACGCGCCTGATGTTGATGAAACCGATTTTTTTGCGGCAATCAAACAGGCGATGGAGCCGCCGGTCGGCTCGTTGATTATCCTGCAGGAGGCATGGCAGCCGCCCATCGAGGAATTTTTTTCTTTTATTGATCAGTTGCGCAACATCCTCGGCAAAAAAACAGTGATCAGTATCTTCCTGATCGGTAAACCCGATGCAGGTACCATTTTTACCAGGGTTAACAAGCAGGATTATACCATCTGGCAGCAGAAAATTCTTTCCCGGGGTGATCCCTATCTGCAATGTCTTCGTCTGATAAATTTATAAAGACGGTGCAGGAGGTGCCGGCGAAACAGCAGCTCGATGAACGATTACAAGACAATGACAACGAATATAAAAATTACAAAAATTCCTGAATTTGCCGTGGTCGGTCATCCCAACGAGGGGAAATCATCCGTTCTCTCCACCCTGGCCGAAGACGACAGCGTCCGTATCAGTCCAACCCCGGGGGAAACAAAAGAATGTCGCCGTTTTCCGGTTAAAATCGATGGCCGTGAGGTAATTGCCTTCATCGACACCCCGGGCTTTCAAAATCCCCGCCGTACCCTGCAATGGATGCAGAATTACCAGGGAACCGATGACCGGCTGTTGGCTGAATTTATCGCCGCCCATGAAAACGACCCGGCCTTCCACGACGACTGCAGGCTCCTGCGGCCATTGATCGACGGGGCAGGCATTATCTTTGTTGTCGATGGCTCACGCCCGGTCCGTAACATGGACCGGGCGGAAATGGAGATCCTGCGTCTTACCGGACGACCCAGGATGGCAGTCATCAACTGCAAGGAGGAGGAAAGAGGATTTCTGGATAACTGGCAGCAGGAATTTCGCAAGCATTTTAATTCAATCCGCCTCTTTAATTCGATCAGGGCCACCTATGCCCAGCGTATCGCCCTGCTCGAAAGCCTGAAGGCAATCGACCAGGACATTGAGAAAACCCTTGAATTTGTGATTGAAGCTTTTCGCAGGGACTGGGCGGCAAGGAATCAAAAAACGGCCGATCTCATTATTACGCTTCTCAAAGAGGTCCTTTCCTATCGCAGAACCGTTTCTCCGCCCGCGGAGAGGGACGAAGAAGAAGTACGCAAAAAAATGCAGGAGAAGTTCAATCACTTTGTCCGTAAGCGCGAACAGGCGACTCAGCAACAGATTCGCCGACTCTTCAAACACAATATCTTTTCTCCGGAGCTGCCGACCCATTCCATCCTTAACGAGGATGTCTTTGCCGAAAGAACCTGGCAATTTTTAGGGTTGACCAATAAACAGCTGGTGCTGGCCGGAGCGGTCAGCGGCGCGGCCCTGGCCGCAACCATTGATGTAGCGGCCGGAGGAGCTTCCCTTGGTCTATTTTCCATTTTGGGCGGTGCGCTTGGGGCAGCGGCCACAGTGGTGAAAGGAAAGGACATGCTGACCGGGACGAAAGTGCTGGGTATCCGGCTGGATCATCAACGGCTGCAGATAGGACCGGTCAAATCACCGCAAATCATGTACATTCTCATAGACCGTTCATTGCTCTTTTACAGCTTGATCATTAACTGGGCCCATGGTCGCAGGGATTACGAAAACAAACCGGAAACAGACAACAACGGGACGGGAAAAAAGGGGATGACCGCTGGCTGGACGCGGGCGGAACAACAGGTATGTGAGCGTTTTTTTCAGGCGGTCATCAACAATGATGAAGCCGCCCTGCTCAGTCAAACCGGTAGGCTCCGCAGGTTGCTGACGGCAAAACTTTCCGTTTTTTCAAACGGATAGGCGTCACCACAAAACGGCGATAATCATTCTACGCCAGCGCCTGATAAATGGCGCGCAGAAATTGACTACGCTGCACCGGTTTCTGCAATACGGTATGAATACCTATCTCTTCGGCCTGACGACGGCTTAAAACAGCACTGTAGCCGGTACAGAGGATGACGGGAAGTTCCGGTTTTATCCGCAGTGCCTCACGGGCAATATCAGCACCCGTCATTTTCGGCATGGCCATATCAGTAATCAACAGGTCACATCCTGCCGGCTCACTCCTGAGGGCATCCAGCAAATCCTGTCCCCGACCATAGGACAATACCCGATATCCGGAATCTTCCAGAAAGGTCTTCATTACCTCCCGCACAGGTTCTTCATCATCGACCAGCATGATGGTCCGGCCATCTCCTCTGGGCACGGTGGCGACGGAGATTATGTCCTTTGCTTCAATCCGCCTGTCAACGGCCGGGAAATACAAACGAAAAGTGGTTCCGG
>JALSNT010000630.1 GCA_026986885.1 Desulfobulbaceae bacterium | reverse complement strand
TTCGCTCTCGTCACACCGCTCTGCGGTGTGACGCAATCTGTGGCGCTCTGCGCCTGTTGTCCGTATGGAATAAACAATGTTGATTACTATTAAAGAAAGCAGACAAAGGTAATGGTTGCTGTTTGTCCGCTTTCGTTCCACTCAAGCAGACCTACAATGTTCATTTTCTTGTTTTTTATGACAGAAAATGAGGAGTAAGGCATTAAATTGATCAGGTCTAACCAAAATTGTCCATTGCACAGTAGGTGGAAAAATATTTTCTATGGCATGATAAGGTATTTATTCTTCCCCTGTTTTTTGAGGAATTTGGCAAAATTCTTTTTTATTTTAGGCAATTTATACATGTTAGTGACCACTGATTTACGAGTGAGCTTGGCCAGCGTGGAGGGATTGAAATAGGCCTGGGCATTGTTAACCCGCAGGACAAAGGGAGGCTTACCGTCTGCGGCGAGGATGTGGCTCATAATCAGGGCGCCGGTGCGGTGGTTGCCCTCGAAAAAGAGTTGCGGCTGGCTGAGGTGGAGAATATATACGCCGGCGGCGCGTTTCCATGCCGACATCTCGGCATGTTTCTGGTACCATCCGCCTAAGTGACCGATATTACACTTTTCCTGTTCGTAAAAACGATCGGTCGTCGCCTTGATATGTTGCTTGAACTCCTTGCGTACCTGGGGATCATTCCCGCAAAGAACTATATGATTCAGTTCCAGGACATGGTGATAAGCCTTTCGTTGTAACAGGGTTATCCCGCGCGCCAGCAGTCGGTCAATATACTCGTAACCAAGCAGCATATTCCGGACGATGACGTCTTCCAGCGGATCTCTCCGGACATCCAGCTTTTTGTTGATCTCGTCAAATTTTTTTTGCACCTTGTAGAGAGACTTTTCAATTTCTGGCAGATTGAGACGGTAAGGTGCTTGCATAGGTCATGTTTTTTCAGGGCGGCGAAAATATTCTACCGATTTGGCAATGTAACCTTTTGTCTTCGGCTGTTCCATATTTGCCAGAGCGGTGCATGGAAAGTTCCGACCGGTCCCTTTTTGTTATTTGCAGTTATCAGACAAAGGAACGCCTCGTTTAACTGAATTCACCGCGTAGATATTCTTTTGTCAACTTTTCTTTTGGATTCTCGAACAGCTCAACGGTATCACCCATTTCAACCAGATAGCCGGTTCTTCCACCCTGGGAGATATCAACGCCGAAAAAGGCGGTCTTGTCGGCAACTCGCTGGGCCTGTTGCATGTTGTGGGTTACAATGACCACGGTATAGTCATTTTTCAGGCCGATCATCAGCTCTTCAACCTGCCTGGTGGCAATGGGATCAAGGGCCGAACACGGCTCATCCATGAGCAGAACCGGGGGCTTGGTGGCAATGGCCCTTGCTATACAGAGCCGTTGCTGCTGTCCGCCGGACAGGGACATACCGTTATTTTTGAGTTTGTCTTTGACCTCGTCCCAGAGCGCTGCTCCCCGCAGTGCCTCTTCGACGCGGGCATCGTAATCCCCTTTGTAGCGATTCAGGCGCAGTCCAAAGGCGACATTTTCATAGATGGACATGGAAAAGGGGTTCGGCTGCTGAAAAACCATACCTATGTGTCGTCGGACGCTAACCGGATCAACATTTTTGGCATACAGATCCTGTCCTTCAAAAAGCATTTTTCCCTGAAAACGGAATATTCGCACAAGGTCATTCATCCGGTTGATGCTCTTGAGGACGGTACTTTTTCCGCAGCCGGAAGGGCCGATAAGACCAGTTATCTTCTTTTTCAGAATCGGCAGATGGCTGTTGCGAACCGCCAGAAAATTACCATAAAATATTTTTTCAACTCTGCAGTCAATAATCACATCATCTGCAGTGGTCGTTGTCTGTGAAGACGTCATTGTATTCTCCTGTGGGAAAGCACTTATTTTTTACGTTGGCCTATGAGTCGGCTGAGAATATTGATAATAAAAACCATCATAACCAGCACCAGAGAGGCAGCCCATGCCAGCTCAATCTGGTTTTCAAACGGTTGATTGGAAAAATTATAGATCAGGACCGCAAGCGAGGCCGTGGGCGCCATCAGGTCACCCGCTCCCCCCTGAAACATCCAGTAGTCACTGAATAAGGCGGTGAAAAGCAGGGGGGCCGTTTCTCCTGCCGCCCGCGCTACCGCAAGCATAACCCCGGTTATCATACCGGGCATGGCCACGGGCAGCATGATTTTCCACATCACCTGGGTGGGCGTGCAGCCGATTCCGACGGCCGCCTCACGCATGATGCGGGGTACCATTTTGATGGATTCCTCCGCCGTCAGCATCACGGTCGGCAGCATCAGCAGGGAGAGGGCAACGCCACCGGCAACGGCGGAGTAGGTGCCGGTAACCATAACAACGGCGGCATAGGCAAAGACACCGGCCAGAATGGACGGCAGGCCGGTCATGGTTTTGGCGCAGAAGCGGGCAATGGTGGCAATGCGGGTTTCATCACCGAATTCAGCCAGGAAAATGGCTGCCAGAATGCCGAACGGCACGGCTATGAGCGAGGCGATCCCCACCATGACCAGGGTGCCGAGGATGGCATTGCCGAAACCGCCGCCGCTGTCAAAGGAGGTTGGCGGCAGGGAAGTGAACAGCTCCAGTGATAAACGTTTACCGCCGCGAATAATAAGCATGTAGAGCACGGAGAACAACGGGATACATGCCGAAACTGCACAGCAAACCGTAATCGTGCTGAGGGCAAAGCTTTTTAATGCCCTGGCCTCCATGAGATTTCTATTGAAATTGATTGATGAACTCATTTTCTTCCTCCTGAACGCTCGGAATAGGAAATGATCATTTCACCGCCTATATTAACGAGCAGGGTGATTACCAGCAGGATAACGGCTGCGTACATCAGCACTCCGATCTCAAGGTCACTGGCCTCGGGAAAGTTCAGGGCAAGCAGTGCTGCCAGTGTATTGGCCGGAGAAAAAAGCGACAGGGTAAGCTGGTTGGAGTTACCCACCAGCATGGCCAGGGCCATGGTCTCGCCAAGGGCACGACCTAATCCAAGGACAAGGGCTCCGAAAATACCCCTGGCTGCCGTTGGTAACAAAACTTTAAGAATGGCCTCCCAGCGAGTCGTTCCCATACCGAATGCCGCCTCTTTTATTTTGGCAGGGATGGCACTGAGGGCGTCCTGGGAGATGGCCGCCACCGTCGGCAGGATCATAATGGAGAGTACCAGGGCGGCTGGAAACATACCCGGACCGCTTAATGTGGTACTGAAAAATGGCAGCCAGCCCAGATGTACAAAAAGCCAATCGGCCAGGGGGCGAATCAGCGGGATGAGAACGAAGATTCCCCATAGACCGTAGACAACACTTGGGATGGCGGCGAGCAGCTCAATGGTTGATTTCAGCACTATTCGAATCTTGTGCGGCAGAAAATCCTGGGTCAGGAAGACGGCAATGGCGATGCCGAAAAAACCACCGATAAAGAGTGCCAGTAAGGAGCTGTACATTGTCCCCCATATCTCCGGCAGGATACCGTATATCTGCTGGTTAGGATCCCAGGTCGTGCCGGTCAGGAAACCCAGTCCCCGTTCTTTTATTGCCGGTAGGGCCGTGCCGCCGATACGATAGACAATATAGACAATCAGAAACAGGGTGAGCCAGGCAAAGGCAAAGGTCAGGGCCCTGAATATTTTATCAACAAGTTTATCCCCGGCAGACGGTGGTTGACAGATGGAATCCTCAGGAGTTACTGCCTGATTGGTTACAGGTAAATCCATGACGTATATACTCCGATGGATGGAGGAAAGAAAAGCAGCCGCTTACATGACATGATGCCATGCAACCGGCTGTTTTCGTTACCGTAGTGTTAAACGTTTTTACTGGATATTGTGTGAAGCGGCTTCCACTTTTTTCACAACATTGGCCGGCAGGGGGATATATCCCAGTTTGTCCGCCATTTTCTGGCCGTCATGCAGGCAGAACTTGACCAGATCTTTCAGGATGGCAGCCTTCTTGGGATCGGCATATTTTTTGTAAAATAACATCCATGTGTAGGTGGCAATAGGATAAGAATCCTTGCCGTCCGGATTGGGAAGCCATACCCGCATATCTGCCGGAATTTTTGCGTTTGCCAGTGCGGCCTGGCCACTTTTCATGCTGGGTTTGATATAATTGCCTTCCTTGTTCTGCAGAGAAACCATGGGTACCTTGGCCATCTTGGCATATCCATATTCGATATAACCGATGGCGCCTGGAGTCTGGCGGATGACGGCGGTTACACCGGCATTTTTCGGGGCGGCAACCATCTTGCTGCTCGATGCCCATTTAACGGTTTTGCCGATGCCGGGACCGTTTTTCCAATCATTGCTGATGGCACTTAAATGGGTGGTAAAGACAAAGGTTGTGCCACTGGAATCGGCCCGATGGACTACAGTGATGGGAAGATCAGGCAGGTTTACACCGGGATTGGACTTGGCGATGGCGGGATCGTTCCACTTGGTGATCTTCCCCAGAAAGATGGCCGGATATACATCCCTGGACAACTTCAACTCAGGTACACCTTTTAAATTGTAAGAGAGAACTATCTCCCCTGCAATCATGGGCAGAAGCTGTACGCCCTCTTTTACCTGCGCGATTTCCTTGTCGTTCATGGCAGCATCACTGGCGGCAAAATCGACCGTGTGATTGATGAAATCACGGATGCCGGCACCGCTGCCCTTGGACTGGTAATCAACAATAATGTCCTTGTGCGCACGACTGTAGATCTTAAACCAGGTTGAATAGATGGGGAAGGGAAAGCTGGCCCCGGAACCGGTTATTCTGGTTTTGCCGGCAATGGCGGAGCTGCCCGCTGCAACAGTGAGTGCCAGGGCCATAACGGCCGCTTTGACAAATGTACTCCTTTTCATATGTTCCTCCGATAAAATAGTTAATTGCTTAGCCGCACCGTACGGCATTAATGGTGTGATTGTTACAGAGGGCACCATAGACCCCTTTTGTTAGGGTGGGATTATATTATTGTTCAGATTTTGTTAGATTGTGTCGGGGCATGGTTGGTACTGACGGGCTACCATCTATCGCCTGGTTTGTAACTATCCGATTTTACGGCAACAGGACTATCATTCGGGGGGGGGAGATGACCCATATTTGTACAGCTACGTCTGTTCATAATATATAGTTCCTATCTGCGAGCAGGCTGGCCTGCAAAAAACGGGCCGCCTGTGACGGTTTACGGGGCCGGTGGTGGAGCATTGCGTTGGTTTGTGAGCGGATCGTGTCAACGGGAACGACGGGAAACTGACTTCCAGACGTCGACTATAATCTTTGCATTTCCAGGAAGGTGTGATTTTCTAATTCTGGAGATAGAGAAAATTGTCACTGCAACAAGCAGGAGGATGGTTAGGAAAAGGTAAAGATAGATCATGATTCTCACCCTTAGGGAAAAATATTAATTATTTGACGATTCATACCTCCTGATCATTACGTTTCTGTTTCGTTAGTATTAATTTCCGATTATTTTTTTGTTTTGAACGTATTTGTGATGAACTTGCCGACAGTCCCTGTATACTTGAAGATGGCGCTATGGTCGTTCCGCTTCGCCTAAAAATATCGAACCCCTGCCCCGCCGACTTTTTTGCTCTGCCCGGTTGTATTATGCAGCACCTGAGGGTATTTGCCGGGACGGTAATAATTACCGGCAGTGACGTCTGAAAAAATAACGGCAGTGCTTGGTTGTATAGGATTATTTTACCTGAATAGAGCACAAAAATGGTGAAGCTGACGCAGCAAATTTGCCTGTATCGACGTTCGAATGCCGGACAACTGCAGGATTTAGGTTTTATTTTCCCCGCAGATAAGGAGTCTAATTAATGGCTGCATGGGCATTACCGGGCGTTTGCCTGTTTGTGTTTTTACTTTTTTTATTCTATTTTCCCCAGCGTCACTATGTCTTTTCACCGAGGTATTATCCTAACAGGGACTGGTTCAGGGGGCATACCGATCGTTATCGTCTGCATCCGTTACAGGTTGCGCCGGGCGTAAAGGTCGAGGGTATAACCTATGAGCCTGAACATGCGTCTTTAACCATTTTTTATCTTGGCGGCAAGGAACAGGACAGTGTCGGCCTGGTTCAGAAGTTATCCAGTGAATATCCTGATGTGCGATGGGTTGCTTTTAATTATCGTGGATACGGGAAAAGTCAGGGGCGGGCCACGGAAAAACACGTCCTTGCCGACAGTCTGAAGGCCTATGACTGGACGGTACGGCAATATGACAATGTCGCCCTGATGGGATACAGCCTTGGCTCGTCCATTGCTTCTTATGTTGCATCACAGCGAGAGCCGAAATGGGTGGTCCTGGTGGCACCTTTTGACTCGGTTCGTTCCCTTGTTCGGGCCAAGGCATTTTTTGTCCCTGAACTCTTCATTCGCTATAAGTTTGATACAGCAGATTTTGCTGAAAAAATAACCGCTCCTGTTTTTGTCTTTAATTCCGCCGATGATGACGTCGTCGCTCCTCTGCATGTAGCGCGGCTGCGTCGACATATTCACAGTCCGGCTGTCATGAAAGAGTTTTCCGGATACAGTCATGATGATCTGCTCTTTTCGTCTTCGCTGAAGAAAGAACTCACCCGGATTTTCAGCGCTTGATATTGATCCACCACTAATTAGTGAGAATTTTCTGCTTTCTACCGAGGAATGATTATATGTTACATTAAGAGGTAATAATTATCAATATCCACAAGAACAGGGCGCTTAAATTAGAGAAAAATACGTTTGAGGATTACAC
>JALSNT010000629.1 GCA_026986885.1 Desulfobulbaceae bacterium | reverse complement strand
GACATCATCACTGCCAAGCAGGGTGCGGCCGAATTCCATGAGCTCGGCAACCGATCTGCCGTCGCGGGCGCCCTCTAAAATGGCGGCGCTGATATAGGCGACCGCTTCCGGGTAGTTGAGTTTCAGGCCCCGTTCCCTGCGCCGCTCGGCAAGCAGACCGGCGGTGAAGAGCAGCAGCTTGTCTTTTTCCCGTGGTGTCAGTTCCATGGTTTTTCCTCATAGTTATTGTTCGTTCAGGTGGCCCAGATGCGCGGGGCGCAGGCGGTCCTTCCCGCAATTGCCGGTCGCAGCAGTTGCCAGACAGTGATAAACAGTTCCCGGCAGGCAAAGGTGGATCTGCCCAGATATCGGGCGATCAGCAGTCCATCTGCCAGGGTGACTCCGAAGATAGCCTGTTCTTCACGGCAGACGAGCTTGCGCAGAGCCGAAATCTCTTTATCCCCGCAGTTGGTGGCCACAAAGGTACCACTCACCGGAAAGCCGCGCAAGCCGCTGCCTGCCGATAAGACGCCTGCCCCTGTTATCCGCAGCCTGTCCAGAAAAATCGGCTTCTGTATGTTTTTTGTAAGTTCGTTGTTGACCATATTATTATCTTCCCGGTAAATGCCGAACAACGCATCAACCCGGCCGCTGTTAAATGTCAGGTCGTTGGTCGGTAACCCCAGGCAGAGAATTTCCCAGCCCATGAACCGGGCTGTCGGGTTCAGATCAACCCGGGTGGTAATGGTGGCCTCGGCTCCGGGAAAGAGGATATTTTCCTGGGGAAACCACTCGATCACGCTGTCGGCGTCTCCCCGGAGATGTTGCCGCTGCACCGCTGTTTTCCTGTCGGAACGATAAAATTTCGTGGCGCCTGGCGTGGTGAGCAGCGCCGAGGCGCCCTGGTCCGCCAGGACGTCAATCTCCAGCCGGTCACCGCCGACAACACCGCCGGGCGGATGCAGGATACAGGTATGGCAGACATTCCCTTCCGGGTAGAGAGGCCGCTGCACCATGAGTGGTCCCTGGTGGCTGTTTCTGCGCAGGATGGTGCGGGAGTTTTTCATCCCGTATTCAAGGCGTAAGCGCCCGCTCCAGCCATCAGCGCGGTGTTGTTTTTTTACAGGTGCCGTCATCAGACCGTCAGGTACTGTTTGACCAGTTGCTCATCCAGGCTGTCCATTTCACCCGTTGCCACCGACCTCCCGCGGTCAAGAATGACAAAAGAATCGGCAACCATGCGGGCAAAGGGGAGCTTTTGTTCAACCAGCAGCACGGTTATGCCCATGTCGGTTTTCAGCCGGTTGATGATCTCTCCGATTTCATGGACAATATTTGGTTGAATACCCTCGGTGGGTTCATCAAGGATGAGCAGGTCAGGGTCAAGCACCAGGGCCCTGCCGATGGCCAGTTGCTGCTGCTGGCCGCCGGAGAGGTCGCCGCCTCGTCGGGTCAGCATTTCATGCAGTACCGGAAACAGTTCAAAAACAAGGTCGGGGATGTTTTTCTGTTTTGTTCTGCCTGTTGTCAGGCCGATCTCAAGATTCTCCCGGACGGTCAACAGGGAAAAGATCTGGCGTCCCTGGGGAACGTAGCCAATCCCCAGTCCGGCCCGTCGCTCGGCAGGCAGAACGGTAATGTTCTGTTCGTTGAGGAGTATTTTTCCTGAACGAACAGGCAAAAGCCCCATGACGCAGTCAAGCAGGGTGGTCTTGCCCACGCCGTTTCGTCCCATCAGGCAGGTACACTTTCCTCTGGCCGCTTCCAGATCGATATCCCAGAGGGTGTGGCTTTCACCGAAAAACTGGTTGAGCTGTTCAACGCGCAGCATCTGTTTATTCTCCAAGGTACACCTCTATCACCTGCTGATTGTTCTGTATTTCATCCATGGTGCCCTCGGCCAGCACGCTGCCCTGGTGGAGAACGGTGACCTTTCTCGCAATGGAGCGGACAAAATCCATGTCATGCTCGACCACCACCACGCTGTGCTCTCCGGCAAGTGAAGTGAGCAGTTCGGCGGTACGATCCATTTCCTGGTGGGTCATACCGGCGGCAGGCTCATCCACCAGCAGCAGTTTGGGATTCTGCATGAGCAGCATACCGATTTCCAGCCACTGCTTCTGGCCGTGGGAAAGTGATCCGGCAAGCAGCTTTGCCTGATCCTGCAGGCCGATAGTCCGGAGCACCTCATCAATGCGATCCTGTTGTTCACAGTTTATCCGGGCGGTCAGGGTCGGCCATACCCGTTTGTCACCGACCATGGCCAGTTCAAGATTGTCGATAACCAGATGATGTTCAAACACCGTGGGTTTTTGAAATTTTCGGCCTATACCGGCAGCGGCGATTTCCGGTTCATCCATGTCAAGTAGATTGATCTCCTGGCCAAACCAGGCCGAACCGCTGTCGGGCCGGGTTTTGCCGGTGATAATATCCATCATTGTGGTTTTGCCGGCGCCGTTGGGACCGATGATGCAGCGCAGCTCGCCGTCGTCGATATAGAGATTGAGATCGTTTATGGCCTTGAATCCGTCAAAACTGACATTCAGGTTCTCCAGGTAGAGGATAACTCCGTGGGTCAGGTCAAGATCGGGCGGTACCACCGGCACCAGAAAATCAAAGACCTGGTCGCGGCGCATGAACGAGCGCATTGAATCCAGTACATGCATCAGGCCACCTCCTTTTTACGCAGCAGTCCGGTGATACCCCGGGGCAGCAGCAGGGTGACCAGAACAAACAGGGCGCCAAGGGCAAACAACCAGGCATCGGGCATGGCCACGGTCAGGTAGCTTTTGGCATAGTTGACCAGAAGGGCACCGACAACCGCGCCGTACAGCGTGGCCCGGCCGCCCACCGCCACCCAGACCACCATTTCAATGGAGGCCAGCGGTGAGAACTCGTTGGGGTTGATAATGCCTACCTGCGGCACATAGAGCGCACCGGCAACGCCGGCCAGGATGGCGGAAAAGGTAAATATCCACAACTTGACGTTTTCCACCCGGTATCCGATGAAACGGACCCGGTCTTCCTGGTCGCGGATGGCCGTGCAGACCCTGCCCAGTCGGGAGCGGGTGATATAGAGACAGCTCAGGTAGCCAAGTATCAGGGCGATGCCTGAGGCTATAAAGAGTCCGGCCCGGGTGGTATCGGCCTGCAGGGAAAAACCGAGGATGTCCTTGAAGTCGGTCAACCCGTTATTGCCGCCGAAACCCATTTCATTACGGTAAAAGGCGAGCAGCAGGGCGTAGGTCAGCGCCTGGGTCATTATTGAGAGATATACTCCCGTTACCCTTGAACGGAAGGCGAACCAGCCGAAAATAAAGGCGAGCAGGGCGGGGATCAGCACCACCATGAGCATGGCAAACCAGAACCACTGAAAGCCGTGCCAGAACCAGGGCAGGTGCTGCCAGTTGAGAAAGACCATGAAGTCAGGGAGCAGGGGGTTGCCGTAGACGCCCCGGCTGCCGATCTGGCGCATCAGGTACATGCCCATGCCGTAGCCGCCCAGGGCAAAGAAGGCGCCGTGGCCCAGGCTGAGAATGCCGAGGTATCCCCAGACCAGGTCAACACCAATGGCCAGCAGCCCGTAACAGAGGTATTTACCCAGCAGAGCCATGGTAAATGTGGAGACATGCAGGGGGCTTGTTTCCGGCACCAGCAGGTTGCAGATCGGTACGGCAACGGTAACCAGGGCAAGCAGGCCAAGGGTAATCATGCCGCCCCTGTCTTGTTTGAGGTAATGCAGGACAGTCATGGTTACGCCCCCGCACGTCCCTTCTGCGGGAACAACCCCTGGGGACGCTTTTGAATAAAAAGGATGATAAAGACCAGAATCAGGATTTTGGCCAGCACCGCCCCGGTCCACGGCTCAAGAAACTTGTTGGCCACTCCCAGGGTCAGGCCGCCCACCAGGGTTCCCCACAGGTTACCGACCCCGCCGAACACCACCACCATGAATGAATCAATGATATAGGATTGGCCGAGATTCGGGCCGACATTGGTCAGCTGGGAAAGCGCCACTCCGGCGATTCCGGCAATACCCGATCCCAGACCAAAGGTGAGCGCGTCCACCCGGGCGGCTCTGACCCCCATGGCCCTGGCCATGGAACGGTTCTGGGCCACGGCACGGACCTGGAGGCCGATGGAGCTTTTTTTCAGAGTGATGTAGAGTCCGGCAAAGACCAGCAGGGCAAAGACGAGAATGGTCAACCGGTTGATGGTGAACGACAGCACCGGATTGATCTGCAGGGAACCGCTCATCCACGCCGGGGTGGAGACACTGCGGTTTAATGGTGAAAAGATAGTGCGTACCGACTGCTGCAGGATCAGGCTGATGCCGAAGGTGGCCAGCAGGGTTTCCAGGGGCCGGCCGTAGAGAAAACGGATAACGGTGCGCTCGATGAGGATGCCGACCAGGGCGGAAACAATAAAGGCGGCAGGAATGGCAAGAAAAAGAGCCATGCCGATGGAACCGGGCATCAGTTGCTGGATAACATAGGTGGTGTAGGCGCCCAGCATGATCAGCTCACCATGCGCCATGTTGATAACGCCGATGACGCCGAAGGTTATGGCCAGGCCGATGGCGGCCAGTACCAGCACCGAGCCCAGGCTGAGACCAAAGAATATTTTTTCCAGCAGGCCGTAAAAGGCAATTTTAGATGCAATAGAGGCAAGTGTTGCCTCTGCCTTTGTACGGATTTTTTTATCCTTCTCCGTTGCCAGCAGTTTGGTTAACTCGTTTTTGACTGCCGGGTTGAGGTTGCCCTGCAGATCGTTCAGGGCCAGCAGACGCCGGTCGCTGTTGTCGTCCCGCAGGTCGATGATGGCCCGGGCGGTGAGCAGGGCCTTGCGCACCTTGGTATTTTTTTCCGTCTGCAGGATATCTTCCAGGGTGGCTGCTGATTCCGGCCCCAGGGTCGGCATCAGTTTGTTGACCGCTGCCAGTCGTTTGGCCGGATCAGGGCTGCGCAGGTCGATCAGGGCAAGCAGTCCCCGCAGCTTTCCGCGCAGCCGGTTGTTGATGGTAATTTTTTTGATCGCTCTTTTTTTGACCATGCCCAGCGACTTGCCGCTGAGTACCCCGGTGATGTCGGCCCGGGAGCCGGAGCGCCTGGCATAGACAATGGTGTTGTCTTTTTTCAGGCGATAGAGTTTTCCCGAGAGCAGGGCCGCAAGTATCTCTTTTGCCCTGGGGTCGCCACTGGTCGCAATCCTGGAGATGGCCGTCTCTTTTTCTTTAAAATTTCCGTGAACAAGCCGGGTTAATCCCTGTTCAAGCTGCAGGTTTTCGGCGGCAGCCGGGCAGGGCGTCGCAATCATAGCGGTTACGGAAAGCAACAGCAGAAATATGGGCAGCCATGATCTGGGCGCAGGCAGTAATTGGGGCATGGTATACGGTATTTCGAGTTTATTATAGACATGAAAACGCCCGCTGGAGATCGAATAAAGATGATGTCAAGCGGGCGTGAGACGGCTTATTTTGCGGAACACTTACCAACCTTGACATTAAAATTGCCACAGGCAAGAGGTTCTCTCCAGTCGGAGATCAGGTCTTTGGAACCCGGCAGGTAATCCGACCATGCATCACCGGCCACCATGCCGGGTGTCTGCCAGACTACCTCAAACTGGCCGTCGTCCTGGATCTCACCGATAAGTACCGGTTTTGTGATGTGATGGTTGGGCATCATGGCTGCGTAGCCGCCGGAAAGATTGGGAACGGTTACCCCGATAATGGCCTTCTGTACGGCTGCCGGATCAGTGGTGCCTGCCTTTTCCACGGCCTTGACCCACATGTTGAAGCCGATGTAATGGGCCTCCATGGGGTCGTTGGTTACCCGCTTGTCATTTTTGATAAATTTGTGCCAGGATTCTATAAAATTGTCGTTGACTTCTGAATCAACACTCATGAAGTAATTCCAGGCAGCAAGATGACCGACCAGCGGTTTGGTGTCAATACCCGCAAGTTCTTCCTCGCCCACGGAAAAGGCAATAACCGGGATGGTGTCGGCGGTGATTCCCTGGTTGCCCAGTTCCTTGTAAAAAGGCACATTGGCATCGCCGTTAATGGTGGAGACCACGGCGGTTTTCTTACCGGCGCTGCCGAATTTTTTGATCTCGGCAACAATGGACTGCCAGTCGGAATGACCAAATGGAGTATAATTAATCATAATATCCTTATCAGCTACTCCTTTGGATTTCAGATAGGCCGCCAGGATCTTGTTGGTGGTTCGGGGATACACATAGTCGGTACCGGCCAGCACCCAGCGCTTAACGCCCATTTCGTTCATCAGGTAATCAACCGCCGGGATGGCCTGCTGGTTCGGCGCAGCGCCGGTGTAAAAGACATTTTTTGATGATTCCTCGCCTTCATACTGCACCGGATAAAAGAGCAGGCTGTTGAGTTCCTCAAATACAGGTAACACGGATTTGCGGGAGACCGAGGTCCAGCAGCCAAAAACCGCGGCCACCTTGTCTTTGGTAATCAGCTCGCGGGCTTTTTCGGCAAACAGCGGCCAGTCAGAGGCCGGATCAACGACAACGGCCTCCAGCTTTTTACCGAGCAGGCCGCCTTTTTTATTCTGCTCATCAATGAGCATCAGCATGGTGTCTTTCAGTGTGGTTTCACTGATGGCCATGGTCCCGGACAGCGAGTGCAGGATTCCGACCTTGATGGTTTCCGCCGCTTTTGCCTGCCCCGAGAACAGTGTCCCGAGCATCAGTGCAATTGCCCATGTACATGTGAGTAGTCGTGTTTTCATTTTCTCTCCTTGAAGTTTCCTGGTAGGGCGTTTGT
>JALSNT010000628.1 GCA_026986885.1 Desulfobulbaceae bacterium | reverse complement strand
TGCTGCCCGGTATTTCCCGCTCCGGCGCTACTATTGCCGGCGGCATGACGAGAAATCTGGATCGGTCTTCGGCCGCCCGTTTTTCCTTTTTGATGTCGGTGCCGGTCCTCTTTGGCGCCGGACTGCTTGCCTGCCGGGATCTCTTTGCCCTGCCCGCTGCAGATCATTTCATGCTGCCTCTGGTCGCAGGTTTTTTAGCCGCTCTTATTTCCGGCTATGCCGCTATCCGCTGGCTGATTGCCTATTTGAGCAACCATTCACTGTATGTCTTTGCCGGCTACTGTCTGCTGGTCGGCCTGTATATTATCGTTATCGGTTGAGAGGGGAATACATACGATGGAAATGCTGCATGCCGTAACAGGCTGGATTGTTCAGACGGTGGGACACTGGGGCTACCCCGGCATCATTGTTATGATGTTTCTCGAATCCTCTTTTTTTCCCTTTCCCAGCGAAGTTGTGGTGCCGCCTGCCGGTTACCTGGCCGCCCGGGGTGAGATGTCTCTTACTCTGGTTATCCTGGCAGGCATAGGCGGCAGCCTTTTGGGGGCACTGTTTAATTACTGGCTGGCGGTAATGTGGGGACGGCCTTTTTTTGAAAAGTACGGCCGGTATGTCTTTGTCAGCAAAAACAGTCTGGACGCTGCGGATCGTTTTTTTGCCGAACACGGGCATATTTCGACCTTTATCGGCCGCCTTCTCCCTGGAATCCGGCAATATATCAGCCTGCCCGCCGGCATCACCCGGATGAATCTTCCCCTGTTCGCCGCGTTTACCGCTCTGGGGGCAGGGCTTTGGGTTATCGTCCTGGCGCTGGTCGGCTACTATATCGGTAATAATCAGGAGCTTGTCCACCAATATCTGCGGCAGATATTGGTGGGCCTTGGTATTTTTGCGGTTGTCGTGGTGACCGGCTACATTTTCCTGAAAAGGCGGTGTGCCGAGCGGGGGGCATGATTGTGCAGACAGGACTTGCTCTGGGCGGGGGTGCGGCAAGGGGTTGGGCCCATCTCGGCGTGATCAGGGCGCTTACGGAAAAAAATATTCGCATCACACATATTGCCGGCACCAGTATCGGTGCCTTTGTCGGCGCCTTTGCCGTCACCGGCACCCTGGATGTCCTGAAAAGGGAATTGCAGCTTTTTGACTGGAAGCACGGGTTGAGTTATTTTGCCTCGGTACCGTCGAAAACAGGTATGCTTAACGGTCGAAGAATTACCGATTTCCTTGAATTACACATAGGCGCCACCAATCTGGAAGACACGGCTGTTCCACTGTGTACGGTTGCTACGGATTTGCAAACCGGCCGTGAAGTGACCCTTTCCCAGGGAAATATTATTGAAGCAGTGCGGGCAAGTATCGCCGTGCCCGGTATTTTCACTCCGGTAAAAAAAGAAGGATTACTGCTGGTTGACGGCGGTCTGATCAATCCGGTCCCGGTGAGTACAGTCCGTAAAATGGGGGCCGGGCATGTTATTGCCGTTGATCTGAACAGGGTTTCCTGCAACCCTGATAAATCCGTTTTCAGACATGCGGAGCCTAATTTATTAGAAATAATAGGGGCTTCCGCCAATATTATTCAGGCCGGGCTGACCAAAAGCCGACTGGCGGTTGATTCTCCTGATATCCTTATACGGCCGCCTCTGGCCCACATCAGTTTTCTGGAATTTAACCGGGGGCGTGAATGTATGGAGCTGGGGTATAAGGCCACCATGGAAAGTCTGGCCGCCCATGGCTCATAGTCGGATTTTATTGATCTGCATCCTTTATGCATGATGTAATTCTCCAATTGACCACCTGGATTGCGGCCCATCCGAACGGGGCGGGTCTCATCATTTTTTTTTCTTCATTTGCCGAATCCCTGGCCTTTGTCGGCTTGATCATGCCCGGTACGGTATTAATGTTAGCGGCCGGTGCCCTGATCGCCGCCGGCTCCCTTGCCTTTATGCCCACCATGATCTGGGCAATCTGCGGAGCAGTATTAGCCGATGGCTTGAGTTTTTGGTTAGGCCTTCATTTTAAACAGCATATTCGTGCATTTCCTCTTTTTAGACGTTTCCCGACCATGCTTGAGCGGGGCGAAATTTTTTTTCGCCGGCACGGGGGAAAATCTGTTTTTTTAGGCCGATTCATCGGCCCGATCCGACCGGTTATTCCTCTGGTAGCCGGTATGATGGGTATGGGTCAGGCCCGTTTTACCATCTACAATATTTTTTCCGCCCTTGTCTGGGCGCCCGCCTATCTGCTGCCGGGTATGGCCTTTGGGGCCTCGCTGGCTCTGGCCGGTGAGGTCGCGGGACGTCTGGCGTTGCTGCTGACTATTTTCCTGGGCTTACTCTGGTTGATCTTTGGCCTGTTCCGCAGGATATTTCGTTTTATCGGGCAGCATTGGCATGCATGGGAGAACAAGCTGGTTTTTTTTATTTCCCGTTCCCCGGTTCTGCAAAAATGGTTTGCTGATTTCTTTGATAAGGAGGCCTCTTATCTTCGATCCCTGATGGTTCTTTTTTTTCTGTTTGCCGGTGCGGTCTGGTTTTTTTACACTACTGCAAAAAGTGTCGTTACCGGTGGCCTCCTGGTTGCCGCCGGCACCTCGCTCTATCATTTATTGCAGGGATTGCGTACCCCCTGGGGCGATACAATGATGATCGGCATGACCATGCTCGGTGACGCGGTGGTTACCGTTCCTCTGGCTATTTTTGCTGCGGTTCGTCTGCTTGTTAAAAAGGATCGTTGCAGTGCTCTGATGGTGGCTGTAACTCTCCTGGGTGGTTTTGGGCTGGTCACCGTGATTAAGGAAATTTTCCGGATGCCACGGCCTCTGGATTTGTATACGGGTGCCATGCACTGGGCCTTTCCTTCCAGCCATGCCACCATGTCTCTAATTGTCTATGGTTTCCTGGCCCTTATCTGTAGTCGCAGCCTGACAGCGAAAACACGTTGGTTTCCCTTCTCCCTTGCCTTGTTTCTGGTTATAGGCATTGATTTTTCCCGGTTATATCTTGGTGCGCACTGGCTGGCCGATGTCGTTGCCGGTTTTTGCCTGGGAACCATCTGGCTTGTTATCATGACCGTTGTTTATCTGCATGCAAAGCGTTCTTCCGTCGATCGGCATCTGTTTGTTTTTTCCTGCATGGCCTTTCTTGTTGTTGCGGCGGTACACTGGAGTACCGGTTTTGACAGTAACCGCCTTCGTTATCGGCAGCGTCATACTCAAATACGGATGTCCATGAGTCAATGGCAGCAGAACGGCTGGCAGCGTTTACCGCCCTACCGATTAGATCTCGGCGGAGAACAGGAGCAGCTGCTTGGCCTGCAGTACGGTGGCAGGCTGCCGCAATTAGAAAAAGTATTGGCAGGGTCGGGCTGGCATCGGCCCCTTCGCCTGACTCCGGCAACAAGTCTGCATTGGTTGATGGCCAATCCTGAAATGGATGACCTGCCGGTCCTGCCGCAGTTTCACGATGGCAGGAATGAAGCCCTGTTGCTGGTGCATTACCAGCCGGGATCGGATGTTAAAAACAGTTTCCTTGCTCTGCGTTTCTGGCCTGCCGATGTGTTGCTGGATAATGTCCTGCCCCTGCATGTTGGAACCATTACCCGAATGAGCGTGCATAATTATTTCCATTTGCTGCATCTGCCCAGGACGGAGGGAACCGTTCGGCCCGGTCTGCTCCAGCGGGACCTGCAGGCAATCAAAACCATAGCGGTAAAAAGTCCGCACGGTACCGTATTACTCATCGTGGACCCCCAAAAAGTGATTCCGTGAAAATGTGTTTTTACTTTTTTTTTTATTGCTCCCATAATCTTGAAACAACTGTTTTTTGGGGTGAAGGGAGAAGAGTTTTGTGGTATGGGTTAGATGGGTAATATTTTGAAATATCTTCAATAGGTTGTCGTCGGACAGCTTCCCTCTTTTCAGACCTTGTCGACAGGACAGCAGTTGCTGTCCTGTCGCTTTTTCCATCGTGTTGTCGTGAATAGTTATCTTCTCTTTATTTTAACCGTTCTGGTTGTTGGTTATCTCCTTGAATTAGGTATTGATCTGCTCAGCCTCAGGGCTTTAGATCCCCTGTTACCCGCTGAGTTTGCCGGGGTCTATGACCCGGACGAATATGCGCGCTCACAGCAATATACGAGGGCAACCACCCGTTTCTCAATTCTGCAGGCCGGCGTGATGCTGCCGTTGACCGTTGGTTTTATTCTGCTGGGCGGTTTTAACATTGTCGATGGCTGGGCCAGGAGCGCCGGACTGTCTCCCGTCTCGACAGGCCTTGTCTTTACCGGCCTGCTCCTCATGCTCAGCGGTTTGATTCAGCTTCCCTTTACCCTTTATTCCACCTTTGTTATTGAAAATCGCTTTGGTCTCAACCGGACGACCATAACAACCTTTATTCTTGATCTTTTGAAAACACTGGCGTTGGCGATTTGTTTAGGTGGCCCGTTGCTCGCACTTATCCTCTGGTTTTTTCGGCGGACCGGTTCCATGGCCTGGCTTTACTGCTGGCTGTTGGTGACCGCTTTTACACTTGTTATGCAATTTATTGCGCCGGTGCTGATTCTGCCGCTGTTCAACCGGTTTACTCCTCTGGAGGACGGTCCTCTGCGCAGGGCGATTGCTGAGTATGCCGCGGGGCAGGATTTCCCGTTACAGGGAATTTATATCATGGACGGCTCCAGACGTTCCGCCAGGATCAACGCCTTTTTTACCGGCTTTGGCCGCTTTCGCAGGATTGTCTTTTTTGATACCCTGCCGGCCCAAATGAGTGTCGATGAAATTATCGCCATCCTGGCCCATGAGATGGGACACTGGAAGAAAAAACACATTTTGAAAATGACGATGGCCACCGTGCTGCAGACCGGGTTCATGTTTGCCCTTCTCTCATTGTTTATCAATAATCAAGGCTTGGCCGGTGCCTTTGGCATGGAACATGTCTCCGTCTATGCAAGCCTTGTCTTCTTTGGTTTTCTGTATACTCCGATTTCAACGGTTCTTTCTATCCTGGCAAACAGGTTCTCCCGCAGGTATGAGTACGAGGCGGATGCCTATGCAGTTGATTCAACCGGTCTTGCCGAGGCGCTTATAAGCGGCTTAAAAAAACTCTGTCGGGTGAATCTGGCAAATTTGACCCCGCATCCCCTGCAGGTGATTTTCCACTACTCGCACCCCCCGGTGTTAGCGAGAATACGGGCCATCCGGGCAAGAATCTGATGTCCATCTCCGAGACTGACAGCCGCAGGATTGATGCGCAGCTTAAATCAGCCTGGCTGCAGCAGCTGCTGCTGGAATTTGAGGATATTTGTTTTCAATATCGAATCAAACTGCGGCCACCTGTCTTTGAACTAACCGATTCTGAGACGGTTTTAGGATCCTGGACCGGAAGCTGCAGGTTAATTTCTTTATCTGCACATCTTGTTTGCAACCGTCCCTGGTCGGTGGTTCTCCAGGTGCTCAAGCATGAAATTGCCCATCAGATCTGCATGGAAATATTTTTTGAAAGCAAGACCGGCCATGGGCGGGAATTTCGGCGGGCATGCTCCATGGTGGGCTTAAACGGGCCTTTTTGTCGGGCAACTGCTGATTGTTCCGGCCTGCCTGCCGAAACGGCTGATGACTGTGCTGCCGCAAGCGGACAGGGAAGGAAAATACTTGCCAAGGTGGAAAAACTGCTGGCCCTGGCTGCCTCAGACAATGAGCATGAGGCGGCCCTGGCCATGCAGCGGGCCGGGAAACTGCTGGTGCGCCATAATCTGAAACTCCTGTCCGGGGAAGAAAGAAATTATGAACATCGAACTCTGGCAACCAACCGGCAGAGGATGCCGGGATATATTCGACAGATCTGCTCATTACTGCAGGATTTTTTTCTGGTACGGGTTGTCTGTGCCTCAACATACGAGCCAATGCGTGACCGGGAGCTGCGTACCATCGAATTATTCGGCAGGCCTGAGAACGTAGCCGTGGCGGCCCATTGCTATTTTTTTTTAATAGAGCGGCTACCGGCTCTCTGGAAGGATAACAAACACCAATTTGCACATAGAGGTACCCGGGCAAGAAACAGTTATTTTCGTGGTCTGCTGACGGGATTTCGTGAAAAATTGGCAGCTTCTTTTTCACATGGAGAACAAGACCTGGTCTTTGCCGGGCAGCAGAAAAGTTTGGACCAGCTTATCGTTGTGGAAGATACTTCGCTGGATGTCTTTGTCCGCACCCGGTTTCCCCGACTGCGTGCCGGCAGACGACAAAAAACATTTCTTCAACTTGATGCCTACAGACAAGCCGTAACCACTGGACGTTCGCTGGTGTTACATCGGGTGGTAAAGGGTTCGGCACCCGATGGTGGTCTTCTGGGTTTCGGGGTTGATTCTTGATTCCGCCGTCTCGTTGCGCGATAACCAGGCCTGTTGTTAACGAGTTGATTTTCGTGATAGTCTGCGGGCAGCCCGGTTATGAAAAACTCCGTCGCCATGTCCGGAGTTGCTGATTTTCCTTGCCGTATGTGTAGAAATACACTACGTATTATAAAATTTTCCTTGCTTCTGAAAAACCGTCCTTATTGTTCCGTGCTTCTGGCCGGTTTTTCATGCAATGCAGGTAGATTATCGTGGGCTGCGGATGCTGACCCCGGCGTTTTTTCGTTCTGTGCATCTTTTTGTATTTAGGTCTTAATAATTCGGTCTGATGGAGGGACGACCAATGAAATCCAATCAACTGCGATTACCACTTATCAGCTCGGCCATTCTCCTTGCTGTCTTTTCCTTGCTTGTCTATTTTACCCTGACCTCTCCGGAAGGGTCGTTTTTT
>JALSNT010000627.1 GCA_026986885.1 Desulfobulbaceae bacterium | reverse complement strand
GTACCTGGCCGGGCGCCAGCATGGAGCCGATATCAAGGGCATTGTCATAGCGAAACTGCCAGCGGTCAAAGCCGCCCTTGCGGCACAGCTCATCAATCAGGCTTTCCAGGGCAAAGGTGGCCTGGTTAACCCCGAAACCGCGCATGGCGCCGCAGGGGATATTATTGGTATAGACCGAGCGGGCCTTGATATCCACGGCCTCAAAATGGTAACCGCCCGAGGCATGGGTGCCGGCCCGATCCATGACAGGGCCGCCCACCGAGGCATAGGCGCCGGTATCGCCGATAATCCGGGCATGGAGGGCAGTGAGTTTGCCGTTTTCATCACAGCCGATGGTGTATGCAAGCGAGGTGGGGTGGCGCTTGGGATGCATGCGGATGGATTCGGGGCGGGAAAGTTTATATTTCACCGGTACGCCCAGCAGGTGACAGGCCAGAGCCGCGTGGCCCTGCACGGTCATGTCTTCCTTGCCGCCGAATGCACCGCCGCAGTCAATGACCTCGACTTCGACCTGTTCCTCGGAAAGCGCAAGCTGATGGGCGATCTCGTCCCGCTCCCGGTATGGCCCCTGGGACTGGGTAAAAACTTTGATGCCGTTTTCCTTTGGGATAACCACGCAGCATTCGGTTTCCAGAAAGCCGTGGTCAATGGTTGGAGTGGTGAAGGTGCCTTGGGCGGTGAAGGCGGAGGTTGCCAGTAATCCTTTGGTATCGCCCCGGCGGATGATTTTTTCACCGAGCAGATTACCGCCTTCGTGCACCTTGATTGGGCTGGTGAGTGCTTTGCGCATATCAAGAAGCGGCTCAAGCACTTCATATTCCACCTCAATCAGCGACACGGCCGCTCGTGCCTGCGCCTCGGTCTCGGCAACCACCGAGGCCAGCACATCTCCGATATAACGGGTGATCTCGCCACGCTCAATCATCAGCGGCCAGTCTTCGACAATCAGGCCGGAATTACGTTGCCCGGGAATGTCCGCTGCCAGCAGCACTTTTTTAACGCCTTCTGCGCTCAAGGCGGCGCTGATGTCGATATTTTTGACCAGTGCACGGGGATGGTCGGAAAATTTCAAGGCTCCATGGAGCATGCCCTCAAAACGAAGATCATCGACAAAGGGTTTACGGCCGATGGCCCGGTCAACCGCCTTGAATTTGGGGCTGGAAACACCGATGGCCGCCCGGTCTTCAAAGTCGATTTCTTTGTTTTCACGCAGAGCCTCGGCAGCAGCCAGCACCGCATCGACAATTTTCACGTAACCGGTGCAACGGCAGAGATTGAACTTGAGCGCCTTTTCCACCTCTGCCCGATTGGGATTGGCGTTCTGTTCAAGAAAGATCTTGGTGCGGGTCAGAAAGCCGGGTGTACAGAATCCACACTGGACGGCCCCCTTGGCCACAAAGGCGCGGCCTAAAGTCTGCAGCAGGGATTCGGGTACTCCTTCCAGGGTGGTCACCTGTTTGCCGGCCACCTTTTTCATCGGTGTGGCGCAGGCAAGAACAGCCTTGCCGTCCACCTCAACCAGGCAGGCGCCGCAGGCAGCCTGCCCTGAGCAGCCGTCCTTGGCTGCGGTTAAATTGTTATCGTTGCGCAGCCAGGAGAGCAGCGAGGTCTTTTCATCACCATCAAACCGTGTTTTTTCACCATTGAGAGTCAGTTCGATCATATTTTTTTCCCAAGAAGAATTTACATAACTCTTGCTCTGTTCTGCTCCAGCAGTTTCTGCAGCACATCTGCAGAATTTTTCATCTTGGATAAAAAGATCATGGCCGCAATAATATAGGGCTTGTAGCTGGCCTCCTTGTACTGCGGGACCCGGTACCGATCAAAAACTGAAGCCTCGACCTCGCCATGCTCACAGGATACGCCGGTGATATCAGCGGGCAGGCAGTGCATATACAGGGCAGAACCATTATGGGTAGTGGCCATCAGCTCTTCGCTGCAAGTCCAGTCCATGTGATTTTTATTCTGTGCCAGTAGTTCCTGTTCCAGGGATTTTATGCCGTCAAAATCACCGTTGCCGTACAGCTCCGTCCGTTGCTCCATGGCGGCAAAGGGCGCCCAGCTTTTGGGATAGACAATATCGGCTCCGGCAAAGGCCTCGGCCATGGAGTTGGTTTTGGTGAAACTTCCTCCGGATTCAGCAGCCTGACGCGCGGCGACCTCTTCCACATCGCCCATCACCTCATACCCCTCGGGGTGGGCCAGCACAACATCCATGCCGAAACGGGTCATCAGGCCGATAACCCCCTGGGGCACGGACAGCGGCTTACCGTAGGAGGGGGAATAGGCCCAGGACATGGCTATTTTCTTGCCCGCCAGGTTTTCCACTCCCCCGAAATAATTGATAAGGTGCAGCATGTCCGCCATGGACTGGGTGGGATGGTCGATGTCGCACTGCAAATTGACCAGGGTCGGCCGCTGCTCAAGCACCCCCTCGTCAAAACCGGCCTGCACGGATTCCGCCACTTGGCGCATGTAGGTATTTCCCTTGCCGATATACATGTCGTCGCGAATACCCATGACATCAGCCATAAAGGAGATCATGTTGGCGGTTTCCCGTACGGTCTCGCCATGGGCGATCTGGGATTTTCCCTCGTCCAGATCCTGCACCTCAAGACCTAAAAGGTTACAGGCGCTGGTAAAGGAGAAACGGGTGCGGGTGGAGTTATCTCGGAACAGGGAGACGCCGAGGCCGGAATCAAAGATGCGGCTGGAAATATTCTGCTCACGCATACCGCGCAGGATTTCAGCAACCGTAAAGGTGGCAGCGATTTCATCATTGGATTTTTCCCAGGTCAGGAGAAAATCATTGTTGTACATCTTTTGGTAATCCAGGGTGGCAAGCTCCCTGATAAGCTGCTGTATACCTATGTTGTCCATTTGTTCTCCTTTAAACATGTTCCGCCGGCACCCCTTCGGCGATCCGTGAAACATCGGCCGGGGGAGGTTTGCGATTCAACGGCCCGCGTCCGGGATGCCGTTGGAACAATTTGTCTGCTGTATTTTATGTTGCCGGTCCTCAGCGGATAATCTGGGTGCCGCTTCCGTGACGTATGGCTTCGTCTATGTTCTCCGGACTGGTGATAATCACCCGTTGGCCGCCGTTATTGAGAAAGGATATGGCGGCTTCTATCTTGGGTCCCATTGAGCCGGGAGCAAAGTGTCCCTGGGCCAGATAGCGCTCTATTTCTTTTTTTGTTACCTTGGCCAGTCCTTTTTCCTGCGCTGTGCCGAAGTTAATCATCACCTGTTCAACCGCGGTTGAGATAACCAGCAGCGGCGCCTTAAGGTTGGTTGCCAGCAGGGCGGCTGTCTTGTCTTTATCGATAACGGCGTCAACACTGGTATAACCGAAAGCTTTGCGAACGACCGGCACCCCGCCGCCGCCGGCGGCAATAACCTGGTAATTATCGGCAAGCAGGGCATTGATTGCCTGCTGCTCGATAATTTTTACGGGAGCGGGTGAGGCGACCACCCGGCGGTATCCCCGGTTGGCGTCTTCCTTGAGCACCCAGTCGGGATGCTGTTGCTGCAGGGTGGTGAGCTGTTCTTTGCTGTAAAACTCACCAACCGGTTTGTCCGGTGATAAGAATCCAGGGTCATCGGGGTTGACCTCCACCTGGGTGACAATGGTAGCCGCCTTCGTGCCCAGGCCGCGTTTTTCAAGCTCGCCGCTGAGCGCCTGTTGAATCTGCAGGCCGATAGCTCCCTGGGTATCGGCCACGCAGGAACTTAACGGGACGATATGGAGGCCGATTTCCTTGCGGGCGATCTCTGATCTGAGCATGATAAAGCCGACCTGTGGTCCGTTGCCATGGGTGATAACCAGCTGGTAGCCGTGTTCCACCAGATCGGCAAGATGACTGCTTGTCTCGCAGATGGCCCGGAACTGATCTTCTACTGACTGCAGGCTGCGGTGCTTGATGAGTGAGTTGCCGCCGATGGCAATGACCGCGAACTGCCTGGTCACGGTTTACGCATCCTGTTTTGTCTGCGTGTACATGGAGGGCAGGGCGGCATACAGGGCAGCGCAGCGGACAAGATCGGCTTTCCAGGTTTTTTCATTGGGTGCATGCGCCTGCGCCTCTTTACCCGGGCCAAAGCCGATGGTCGGGATGTCGTGCATGCCGGTAATGGCAACCCCGTTGGTGGAAAAGGTCCACTTGTCTATCCGTGGTTCTGAAGAAAACAGGGCAGTGTAGGCCTTTGCCGCCGCCTGAACAGCCGGATGTTTTTCATCGACGACCCATGAGGGGAAGTAACAGTCCGTGGGATAGACCAGCCCTGTGTACGAGGGAACCTCATAGGTGTACATGCTCACCCTGGCATCGGCCGCTTTTGCAGCCGGCAACTCGGCAATCTGTGAGATGGCCAGTTCGGCATCTTCACCGGCAGTTAGCCGACGGTCGATGGAGATTGTGCAGCCGTCGGCCACGGCGCAGCGGGAAGGTGATGTATAAAAAATCTGGGAGACGGTGAGGGAACCTTTGCCCAGGAAAGCATCATCTTTTAAGCGGGTATGCAGTTCTTCCAGTTCGCCCAGTATCTTACCCATTTTAAAGATGGCATTGTCACCGCGTTCCGGGGCTGAACCGTGTGAGGAAATACCTGCCACTTCAACCTTGATTTCCATGCGGCCGCGCTGGCCCCGGTAAATCCCGCCGTCGGTCGGCTCGGTGGAGACCACAAATTCCGGTTTCAGGCCCAGTTCTTTAATAATGTACTGCCAGCACAAGCCGTCACAGTCTTCTTCCTGAACCGTACCCACCATAACCACGGTGTACTCGTCGGCCAGATCCAGTTCCTTGATTATTTTTCCGGCATAGACCATGGAGGCCATGCCGCCCTCCTGGTCCGAGGTGCCGCGGCCGCCGATGCACTCGTCATCCTCAAACCCCTCGTAGGGGTCAAAGTTCCAGTTGCCGGCAGCGCCGATACCGACAGTATCTATGTGGGCATCAAAGGCGATCAGGCGGGGTCCGGTACCGATATACCCAAGGATGTTGCCCATGGGGTCGATTTCAACACGATCGAATCCAACCTTTTCCATCTCTTCTTTTATTCGTAATATAACCTTTTTTTCATCACAGCTTTCGCTGGGAATGGCGACCATATCGCGCAGAAATTCGGTCATGTTCGGCAGGTATGCCTGGGCAAGTTCATTTATCTTGTCGGTATCTAATTTGGGCATCGGCCATCCTTCTATATGTTACTGTTTGCATAGGTTACTTCGGAAGAATTTTTACAAAATGTATAATATTATGTCAATCAAATTCTGTGGTTCTACCCGGTTGTTTGACGGGGAGGATTTTTTTATTAAAAATAAAATATACGATATTTCACTATGATTATCGGCAAATATCGGAGTGGCTCTTCTCGGTTCCTGCCTTGCCGCTATTTTTATGTTGTCAGAAAAATTTTAAAAAATTATAAAAATAGAAATTTCTTATAAAATATCCTGGTTATTTTCGTGTTTTTTGCGGCAGAAAATAAACTCGAAATCCAAATATCGAAATTCGAAACAAATTCCAAATTCAAATGTTTCAATGACTTAAACACGAATTTGGTGCTTCTTATTTCGAATTTTCCGGTTTATCCGGGTTATTTTAAGTACAATCCGGATTAAAAAACCAGCTTGAGACGTAACCAATCACAGGGTGGATAACCATGCGTTTTCAGGGTCCCTGACCTGTAAGTGCTTACCTTGAGACCATAAAGAAGAAGGAGTTACCTGATGTCAAAACAAACTGTTCGTACGGAAAATGCCCCTGCCGCCATCGGTCCGTATTCCCAGGCCGTCACCCATGGCGATCTTATTTTTGTTTCAGGGCAACTGCCTCTGAACCCGGAAACCAAAAAGATGGATGATGATGTCGCCGCCCAGACCAGACAGAGCATGAATAATATTCGGGCGATCCTGGCCGCGGCCGGTTTTTCCATGGATCAGGTACTGCGCTGCGGGATTTTCGTGACTGATCTTGCTGATTTCGCAACCGTCAATGAGGTGTATGCCACCTTTTTTTCAGCAGACTATCCGGCCCGTGCAACCGTGCAGGTCGCCGCCCTGCCGCTTGGCGCCAGGGTTGAAATAGATGCCGTGGCCGGTAGATAGGAGAACCGGCCATGTCCATTGATTATGTCATTAACAGCACTGTCAAAAAGCCCGGACAGGGTGCCTCGCTCACCATTCTCTCTCCTGAGGAGGCGGACAAGGCGCGCGCATATCACATGGGTTTTGCCGAGTATCAGGAGACACCGCTGGTTGAGCTGTCCCGGCTTGCCGGGTATCTTGGTGTGGGCAGGGTCTTTGTTAAGGATGAGTCACACCGTTTCGGTCTCAATGCCTTTAAGGTGCTTGGCGCCTCCTATGCCATCGGCCGGTATCTGGCGCAGCAATTGGGGCGGGATATTGCCGACCTTTCCTATGAAGAGTTGCGCTCGGATGCTGTGCGCAGACAACTGGGTGACATTACCTTTACCACGGCAACCGATGGTAATCACGGGCGGGCGGTAGCCTGGGCCGCCCGGCAGCTTGGGCAGAAGGCGGTTGTCTATATGCCCAAAGGGTCGGATCCGGTGCGCCTGTACAATATTCAGGCCCTGGGTGCGGAGGCATCCATCACCGATCTCAACTATGATGATGCGGTCAGGCTTGCTGAGCGGCAGGCCAAAAAATATGGCTGGGTCGTGGTTCAGGATACGGCCTGGCCCGGCTATGAGGATATCCCGACCTGGATCATGCAGGGCTATGCCACCCTGGCCGTGGAGGCGCTGGCACAGATGCGGGCATCGGGTGCGGATGG
>JALSNT010000626.1 GCA_026986885.1 Desulfobulbaceae bacterium | reverse complement strand
AAAAGATGGACAAGAGGATGCGTCGGGAGTTCGGTTTCCCCCTGACTAAAATTGTCGGAGCTTTTGGCCCGCAATATGGATTGGTACTTAAAAAGATAGTCCAGGGCGGGATGTTTCCCTTGCCCAAGATGGTTTTTTTCGTCCAGATTCGGGACCATAAGGTTGCCGAATCATTGCTGGACAAAATTCGGGCCAAGGCGGATGCCAGGGGAATGACCCCTGCCCTGAAAGAGCAGGTCGGTCCCTATACCATGTATTCCTGGGCCTTGCTTCCGGGAGAGGCTACCCGGCCCGCCTTTGTACTGAGTCGGGATATGCTGTACCTGGCAAATGGTCCGGCCGGTTTAAAAAAAGTAATGGCAGTTGAAAACGAGCGGGAACGGGTACCGGCGTCGGTGGCCGACAAGCTGGGGAGTACCCTTGCCGATCAGGTGCAGCAGGCGAATAATGGTATTTTTATCTTCTGGCCCAGCCGTTTTGCCGCCCAGGTCAAGGGGGCAGCCGATTGGCTGGCCGGTCTTGCGGCGGCATCACAAAAGGGAAGGTCGGTGACGCGACTCAAGGATGAGTTGCTTCGTCTTCTACGATCCACGGAAAAGGCCGTGCTGGTTTCCAATCTTTTTCCCGACCACGGTCGGGCGGAAATGGTACTGGTAGGCAAGCAGGAAAAAGAAAAGTCCGACCGTTGAAATATTAAATTGAGGCTGAAAATTGTTGCCTGCAGGCATGGTTTTGGAGTAACAATGCATGATTGTGAAAAGGCGGGTAAATGGCAGCCGGAAAAGGTGAATAGAAATTAATTGAACCCCATGTACAGGAGTAATTCGTGGCTTTTGATGATAATGACAATAAACTCTGGCTGTCCGGTAATGAGGCCATAGCCCTTGGTGCCTGGGAGGCCGGAGTGCAGGTGGCCTCCGGGTATCCGGGTACCCCATCGACGGAGATCATGGGCAACCTGGTGAAATATGAGGGTGTTTATGGTGAATGGGCGCCCAATGAAAAGGTTGGCCTTGAGGTGGCCGTCGGCGCCTCTTTTGCCGGCGTTCGTGCCTTTGCCACCATGAAGCATGTGGGCTTGAATGTGGCGGCCGATCCCCTGTTTACCGCTTCCTATACCGGTGGCCGGGGCGGTTTAGTGGTGTTGACTGCCGATGATCCGCAGATGCACAGCTCGCAGAATGAGCAGGATAACCGCAATTATGCCTTTGCCGCCAAGCTGCCGATGCTGGAACCGTCCGATCCGGCCGAGGCCAAGGCCATGATGACCACGGCTTTTGAGTTGTCGGAACGTTTTGACTGCCCGGTTTTGTTGCGGACGACGACGCGGATTGCCCACGTCAAGGGCGTGGTTGCAAAGGGTGAGCGGGTGGCAACGACAGCTGCTTCCATAGAAAAGATGCCGGCAAAGTTTGTCATGCTGCCGGGTAACGCCCGCATGCGGCGGGTCGAAATTGAAAAAAGGATGACGGCGGCCCGTGGGCTGGCGGAAACGCTGCCGGAGAACCGAATTGAGGAGGGCAGCGGTCCACGTGGCTTTATCTGCGCCGGTACCTCATATAATTATGTCAAGGAGGCCTTTCCCGAGGCACCGGTATTAAAGCTGGGCATGGTCTGGCCTCTGCCGGAGCAGAAAATTCGCGATTTTGCCGCTTCGGTTGACGAACTCATTATTGTCGAGGAGCTGGATCCCTTTCTTGAGACCCATATCAGGGCCATGGGTATTGACTGCCGGGGTAAAGATATTATTCCCGACCAGGGAGAGCTTAACTCCTTTATAGTTCGCAGGGCCGTTGATCCGGATTCGGTGGGCGAGCTGTTTGCCCCCCTTGACCTGCCCATGCGGCCGCCCAATATGTGTGCCGGTTGTCCCCATCGCGGCATTTTTTATAATCTGTCCCGGATGAAAGATGTCTTTGTCTCCGGGGATATCGGTTGTTACACCCTGGGTTTTCTGCCGCCGCTGTCGGCCATGGATTCCTGTGTCTGCATGGGCGCTTCCGTGACCGTGGCCCACGGCATGAGCAAGGCCCTCGGCAGCGAGGGCACGGGAAAGGTCGTTGCCGTGCTGGGTGATTCCACCTTCATGCATTCGGGAATGACCGGATTGCTCAATGCCGTTTATAATGAATCCAATGCCACCGTTATTATTCTTGATAACCGCACCACTGCCATGACCGGCCATCAGAACAATCCGGCCTCCGGCAAAAATATCAAGGGTGAACCGGCCCATGCCGTCAATCTTGAAAAACTATGTGCGGCCCTTGGCGTGCCGCGGGTGGTCGTTGTCAACCCCCATGCGATAAATAAAACGCGCAAGGTACTGACAGAGGAGATTGCCTCCCCTGATCCTTCGGTGGTTATCAGCCGGGCGCCCTGTGTGCTGCTGCCGGAAATGGTTAAGGCTAACAAGCCGGTTTATTTTACTAACCTTGAGAACTGTTCCGGCTGCATGGCCTGCGTGCGTCTGGGCTGTCCCGCCATCAGCTGGCATCCGTTGACGCCTGCGCAGGCAGCGGCACACGGATACGGGAAAAAACAAAAAGGGTATGCGGAGATTGCGGAAGTACAGTGCAACGGTTGCGGTCAGTGTGCCGAGTTGTGCAAATTTGCAGCGATCAGCAAAAGGGAGGAGGACTGATGAAGCAAAGTGGCAATATTCTCTTCTCGGGAGTCGGCGGCCAGGGCATTTTACTGGCCAGTGAACTGACCGCCTATGCGCAGCTTGAGGCCGGTTTTGATGTAAAAAAGAGTGAAGTGCACGGGATGGCCCAGCGCGGCGGCTCGGTGGAGGCGCATCTGCGCTATGGCGAGCGGGTATATTCACCGTTGATTGATCCGGGTACAGCCGATATCCTGGTTGCTTTCGAGATCCTGGAGGCGGCCCGCTATCTGCCTTATCTGCATAAAAACAGTGCCGTGGTCGTCAATACCCAGAAGATTCTGCCGCCGGCGGTGGCCCTTGGTAAAATGGAATATCCGGACAATATACTGGATGAACTCACCGGCCGCGGCATCAACGTGGTTGCCATCGACGCCTTTGCGGTTGCCGAAGAGGTTGGGGAGCTGCGGACGGCCAACGTGGCCATGGTCGGGGCCATGTCCAATTTTCTGGCCGTTCCGGCCCAGACCTTTCTGGACGTGATTGACAGCCGGGTCAAACCCGCTTTTCGTGAGGTGAATAAACAGGCCTTTGAGGCGGGCCGAAAGTTAGTTTACAATTAAATAGCGAGGGGAAGAAATGGATATGATGAGGGTTAAGGAGATAGAAACATTGCCGCGGGCCGGCCTGGAATCCATCCAGTTGCAGCGGCTGCAGTCCCTTGTGCATCGGGTGTATGCGACAGTGGCTCCCTACCGGGAAAAAATGGATGCGGCCGGGGTTAAGCCCGATGATATTCAGTCCCTTGCCGATTTGAAAAAACTGCCGTTCACCACCAAGGACGATCTGCGGGATAATTATCCGTTTGGTCTGTTTACCGTGCCCATGGATGATGTCGTGCGGGTGCATGCTTCCTCCGGGACAACGGGAAAGCCGACCGTGGTCGGATATACCAGGGGCGATATCGAGATGTGGGCCTCGGTCATGGCCCGGGCTCTGTCCATGGCCGGGGTGACCAAAGGCGACATGGTGCATAATGCCTATGGCTATGGTCTCTTTACCGGCGGTCTCGGTGCCCATTACGGAGTTGAAGCCCTGGGCGCCACCGTCATCCCTGTTTCCGGCGGCAATACCAAACGGCAGATAACCATCATGCGGGATTTCGGTTCCACTGTCCTGTTAGCCACGCCCTCCTATGCCCTTAATCTGGCTGATGCCATGATTGACGTCGGTGTTGATCCCGATGATCTTAAACTACGGGTCGGTATTCACGGTGCCGAGCCCTGGAGTGAGAACATGCGGGAAGAGGTGGAGCGAAAATTAGGCATACGGGCGGTCGATATCTATGGGCTTTCCGAGGTGATCGGCCCGGGCGTGGCCATGGAATGCCTGGAAACCGACAGGGGCATGCATATTCTCGAAGATCATTTCCTGCCGGAAATTGTTGATCCCGATACCTTTGAACCGCTGCCCTACGGCGAGTCCGGTGAACTGGTTTTCACGACCCTTACCAAAGAGGCCTTTCCCATCATCCGCTATCGGACCAAGGATTTGTCCCGGTTGATTGCCGAGCCCTGCGGATGCGGCCGTACCATGGTCAGGATGGAAAAGGTTACCGGCCGGACCGATGATATGCTGATTATTCGCGGGGTCAATGTCTTTCCGTCCCAGGTTGAACATGTTCTGATGGGGGTTGAGGGCGTGGAGCCCCATTATCAGATTGAGGTCAACCGGGAAGGCAATCTTGATACCATGGATGTGCTGGTGGAGGTCAGTGAACAGGTCTTTTCCGATGAGATCAAGGTGCTGGAAAACCTGACCAAAAAAATTCAGGTTGAAATCAAGGATCTGCTTGGGGTAACCGCCAAAGTTAAACTGGTGGAACCGCGAACAATTAAACGTTCAGAGGGCAAGGCCCAGCGGGTGATTGATAACCGGAAGCTCTGAAAATCCGGAACCTGGAACCAGGAACTCAAAACTCTGAACTTGAATTCAATACCCGGAGGGGATTGGTCATGCGTGTAGAACAAATTGCAGTTTTTCTGGAAAATAAATCGGGACGTCTTGCTGAAATAACCGAGATATTGGCCCAAAGTGGAATCAATATCAGGGCATTGTCGGTGGCGGATACGGCTGATTTCGGCATCCTGCGTCTCATCGTCAACAAGGTGGATTCAGCGTTGAAGGTTTTAAAGGATAATGGCTTCACCGTCGGCAAGACCAATGTCCTGGCTGTTGAGGTTCCTGACCAGGCAGGCGGACTGGCCGGTGTGTTGAAGACCGTTGAGGCAGAAGGGCTGAACGTGGAATATATGTATGCCTTTGTCAATAAAAGCGGGGAAAAGGCCGTCCTTATTTTCCGCTTCGATGATATGGACAAGGCGGTAAACAGCCTGCAGCATGCCGGCCTGACACTTCTGTCCGGCGAGCAGGTCTGTTCCCTGTAAGCCTTACATACTGAAAAAAGGAAATCTAAAACCTAAAGCCGGTTTCACCCGCAACCCAATAGAACAATGGACATCGAATTTCGAACTGCAGTGTGCCCTGAAATGTTCGCTCTCGTCACACCGCTCTGCGGTGTGACGCAATCTGTGGCGCTCTGCGCCTGTTGTCCGTATGGAATAAACAATGTTGATTACCATTAAAGAAAGCAGACAAAGGTAATGGTTGCTGTTTGTCCGCTTTCGTTCCACTCAAGCAGACCTACAATGTTCATTTTCTTGTTTTTTATGACAGAAAATGAGGAGTAAGGCACTAAATCGCTCAATTTAGGTAAAACCAAATCGCAAAACAGTGGCAAGGTAACCGCTCGAATGCGGTTGATTGTTAATGAGGACTAAAAGGAGGCAGTAACGTGAAAAGACTTGGGACAAAAATTATTTTAGGTGCAGCCGCATTGTGTATGCTGGCCCTGCCGGTTCAGGCGGGAACGCTTAAGGTCGGCGCTATCTTTGCCGTCACCGGCGGAGCTTCCTTTCTTGGCGGCCCTGAAGCCCGATCCGCGCAGATGGTTGTTGACAAGATCAATAAAGCCGGTGGCATCGGCGGCAATAAGATAGAGTTGATTATCAAGGATTCCGGCGCCAATCCGGAAAAGGCCATCTCCTTTGCCAAGCAGCTCATTGAAGAGGATAAGGTCCTGGCCATCATCGGACCCTCCACCTCCGGCGAGTCAATGAAGATCAAGAAAATAGCCGAACAGGGGAAAACACCGTTGATCTCCTGTGGCGCTGCTGAAGTCATTGTGAATCCGGTAGCAAGCTATGTATTCAAGACCCCGCAGAAGGATTCCTTTGCCGTCAAAAAGATTTACGGTGAAATGAACAAGATGGGGATCAGCAAGATTGCCGTTGTTGCCGGCAACACCGGATTCGGCAAGGCAGGCAAGGCCCAACTGACCAGGCTGGCCCCGGATTTCGGCATTAAGGTGCTGGCCGCCGAGACCTATGATAAAAAGGCGACCGACCTGACCGCCCTGGTAGCCAAGTTGATGGCCGACAAAGACATCCAGGCGGTGGTCAACTGGTCGATTGTTCCGGCCCAGGCCATTATCGCCAAGAATATGCGCCAGGCAGGCTGGAAGGTGCCCCTGTTTCAGAGCCATGGCTTCGGCAACATAAAATATGTGCAGGCAGCCGGGGCCGCTGCCGAAGGGATTATTTTTCCGGCAGGACGTCTGCTGGTGGCCGACTCCCTTCCCGATTCCGATCCCCAGAAAAAGATGCTTTTGCAGTACAAGCATGATTATGAATCCAGATATAAAGAGGCCGCTTCCACGTTTGGTGGTCACGGCTATGATGCCATGAATATCCTGGTTGCCGCCATGAAAAACGGTGGCGCCGATCGGGCCGGGATACGTGATGCCATCGAGAAACTGCATGCTTTCCCCGGAATCGGCGGTGTTTTCACCTTTTCCCCGGAAGATCATAATGGACTGGACATTGACTCTTTTGTCATGCTGACCGTTAAAGACGGCAAGTTCGTTCTCTACAACGATAAATAGAACGAAAGCGACAGCGTATGGTATGACGGGCAGGGAGTTTTCTGTCCGTCTTTTTTTTCGATTATGATTTTCCGGCTTCTGACTTCTGTCTTCTGTCTATGACCCAGGCCCTGTTTTTTCAATACCTGTTTGCCGGCATCAGCTACGGCGTCATCTATGCCATTGTCGCCATAGGTTTTAATATCATCTACAATACCACCGGCAT
>JALSNT010000625.1 GCA_026986885.1 Desulfobulbaceae bacterium | reverse complement strand
CAACAACCGGTTCCGCAAGCTGTACAACATCCAGATCCCGGACGGAGAGATCAACATTTTTTATCCTTCCGTTATCCGGTTCATTGACCTCGCAGATTAACCGTAAGTGCGAATCAACAACCCTCGTGTATTCGCACAGGCAACGGTCACAGGTCAGCAGGAGTGTTGCCCGTACCGCACCCTGGAGCAGGACCCGCTCCGTACCTTTTTTTTGCAGGGTACAGGTTAACGCAACCGCTCCCTGGACGTAAAAATTCTCACTATCGGTGTTAATCTCAATATCAGCAAGAGAATATTCATGCCTGGCTCTTGATATCTGAGAAAATGGAATCTTCATAATTCACACACCGCAAAACGCCCCACTAAGGGGCGACATAACAGAATAGCATACACAAAACTGGATAATTATGCCATCACAAAATACATATTTCCGAAAAGAAACGGGAAAAGATGAAAGGAAACGCACAGAGAGAAGAGGAGAATTCCACAAGCCAAGGAAAACTAAACCATGTTGAACCCGGCAAAATCCAAATCCTGCAAAAAAAATCAGGCCTGAATTGAGCGATTTTCATTTCGCCCCAAGCTGCATATTTTGGCTGTTTCATCGGAGTCTCGTCCCTCGCTTACCTGTAGTTAAGCCTACATGGGACAACGCAGGGAAGCGAGCCTGCGAGACTACGGATGGGGTGAAACGCTCAATTTAGGTCAGGTATGCCCGGACACAGGTAACATACACAACTCAGGTATTATTTTTTTCGACACCGACAACCATACGACAGAAACCATTTATCCTCAATTGAGAGATTCAGGCTTATTTAACCTTGCCAAAGGCAAACTTGGAAATCAAAGATTCCAGATCTACCGATGATTCCGTATCGGTCATGGTAGCCCCTGCTTTAAACATCTCATCGTCTCCCCCCAAAGTAAGTTGGATATACTTGTCGCCAATTATTCCCTGGGACTTAACCGAGGCAATGGAGTCAACAGGAACTTTGAGCGATTTATTCACCTGCAACGCCGCACGCGCTACCGCATCATCAGTCAGGCTGATATCACGAACACTTCCAACAACCACCCCGGCCACTTGCACATCCGCACCGGTCTTGACACCGGAAATGTTATCAAATTCCGCATAAATTACATACGACCGGCTCGACGACAACCAGGACACCTCTCCTAACCGCAGGGCGAGCCAGCCAAAACTCAGCAGACCTAAAACAAGAAAGACGCCGACGGTAAATTCAAGTCGTGTGTGCTTCATTATGACAATTCTCCTTTTCCGGTCGGGCCAATAAATCGCCCATGATCATTTGAACAAATTCCCGGATATAAGGTTTTTCCGAGTGAACAATTTCATCGACATCATTGAAGACATCGACCTCCCCCTTGTTGAGCAATATAATCTGGTCGGCAATATCAAAAACACCGGGAATATCATGGCTGACAATAACAGCCGTGTAGCCGAGCTGTTTCTGCATATTATCAAACAGCTGATAGATCTCTCTGGTCATCACCGGATCAAGGCCGGTGGTCGGTTCATCGAAGAGTACTATTTCAGGCTCAAGTTGCAGGGCACGGGCCAGGCCAACTCGTTTTTTCATGCCACCGCTTAGCTGAGCCGGAAATTTATCTTCATGGCCGGCAAGTTCAAGCTGGTCAAGGGTGGCAAACACTTTCGCACGTATCTCTTCCTCACTCATTTTAGTCCTCTCCCGCAGGGGCAGGGCAATGTTTTCAAATACAGTTAACGAATCAAACAGTGCCGAGCCCTGAAACAGGACCCCAAAACGCATGCGCAGCTTACGTAATTCACGTTTACTCAGTGACGGGACATTGATACCGTCAACCAGTATTCTGCCGCTGTCGGGATAGAGCAGGCCAAGGATCAGTTTCAAGGTCACGCTCTTGCCCTGACCCGATCCTCCGGCAATAACAGTCGTTAAGCCACGGGGGATGGCAAAACTGATATTGTTGAGTACCCGATGTCTCCGGGCCCTGACGCCAAATGACTTGCAGACCCGATCAAATTCAATGGTGGTCTCCGGTATGTTTTCCATCACTTGCGCGCCCATGGTTAAAGCAATACCGCTGTCAGCAGATAATCAAACACAAGCACGGAAATTGACGAGAGGACAACGGCCTGGGTGGTCACTTTGCTGACGCTCTCCGCGCCGAATCCCGCACCGCGAATCTGCTGAACAAAATATCCCCGACCCGTGCAAATCCAAACCAGAAGCAAGGCAAAAACAATGGACTTTACTACACCCAGACGGATATCATGATTGGTCACACTCTGTTGCATACCGGACAAAAAAGAACCGGAGTTAACCCCCATCAAGCCAACGCCGGCAAGGTATCCCCCGAAAATACCGACCACATCGAAAAAAGCGGTCAACAGCGGCACGGAGACAAGGGCGGCAAGCAACTTCGGTGAAATTAAATAACGAAAGGGATCAATCGCCATGCACTCAAGAGCATCTATCTGCTCTGAAATACGCATGATGCCGATTTCGGCACACATTGCCGACCCGGCCCGTCCGGTCACCATAAGCGCTGTCAATATCGGCCCAAGCTCCATGATAAGGGTCAGGGAAACAGCAGAACCCAGCATGCCTTCGGCGCCGAATTTATGCAGGGAATAGTATCCCTGCAGGCCAAGAACCATACCCGAAGAAAGGGCCGTAAAAAAAATAACGGCCAGGGAACCGGCACCGATAAAATTGAGCTGTTTAATCAACTCCTGAAAGCGAAATGGTTGCCGGAAAATACCGATGAGAGAGGAAAACAGAAAGAGTCCCATTCGCCCAAGATCAGTAATTATATAAAGGACCTGATCTCCAAGAGAAACAAAAGGTCTTGCCAGGGTGGGGATTTCTGTCGGCAATGTTGTTTCAGCCATAATTCTCAAAAAATGCAGTAAAAAGTATCTCTATAAAAATAGGAGGAGGAACAGAAAACTATCCCATCTTGCCGACAAGTAAAGTACAGATCGTATTTATCAACAGATTAAAGAAAGGATAAAAAAAATGAAATGAAAAATCAACAGGAAGCAGACTTATCTGGAGAAAAGTCCTCAAGAAACTCTTCAGCGACACTTAAGGGATCCTGGGTCGCGTAAAGAATCATGGTCTGTAAAAACATATAGCTGTCATCCTCCATATCCTGGAACTCCAGACCAAGGCCTTCCTTCTCCACCCGGACCACTTTGGCCGCAAAGCTTAAAACCAGGGAAGTATGTTTACCGCTTTCATGAATCTCAATCGTACATAAATCCCCGACAATCGCTTCAAAATGGCCCTCTATAAACATCCCGATCAGGCTGAGATTTCTGATGCGTTGTTTCAGATACAGTTTATCATGCAGAACAAGGGTCGCACTGCGGTCAAAAATAACCCGTGCATAGGAACGTTTATTGTTTTTAATCGTAGTCACAGTAAAAAAGTAATTCAACCCTTATGAAACAAAAAATTTCTTCTGGAGATAAGATATAAACAAAGACAGGGAAAAATACAAGGCTGCCGGCGGAAAAGACCCCTTTTCATTATTCCTTTAATTTCCTTTGCAAATAAAAGCCGACCATCAAGCCTGAAAGATAGGAAAGCAGAAAAACAGCACTAATGGTAATGCCTTGAATTGCAAAACTATTTTCAGGTACGGGGATGGCATAGGGAATGCCGACAATTTTTCGCAACATACTATCGGAAAAAACTGTGTTGAGCCAGGCTAAAACCAGAAAAACAGGCAGAAGATAGATCGTTACATACCTGGCATAATGATTAGCCAGGTATGTATTAAAATCATTATTCAGCTCCTCATCGGTCACCTTGTATAAGGCTTCACGGGAGTACTTATCAGGGATATATTGTAAATTCTGCTGGCGTCTGCGTTTCTCGGCAAACATGGCATTAAAGCGGGCAACCTTTTCATCTACTTTGAGCAGACTCCTGAGCTGCAAAGAAAAAACTGCCGTCAAAACGCCAAGCAGTGCAACATGCAGCCATACCGGAGTATGCAGCCAGGCAAGAGGCCGAATAAAGACAAGGCTCAATAACCAGGCAATGGCGTGAAAAATCGGTGTCAATACGCCAAAATACAGCCAGTCTAACGACCGGTTCAAGATTTCCATATCTTCAACTTTCCAGAGCAAAAAAAAGGGAGAAAAATTTCCCCCATTGTACTCTTTTTTTCTCAATTCCCGCAAGGGAAGAGATCATTCCACTCTGATCGAGGTGACAAAACGCAAGGACAGCCCCTAACTTGTTCGCAATTCTGATTATTCTGTTGCAGGTGTATATTTTTTGGGGAAGGATGCCGTCAGGAATCAGGAGGATTCACCTTGATGACGTGTCGTAAAGCCTTCAATCTTCCGGCAGCAAGATAAACAATACAATTAAAGGGAATCGTATGTCAGACCAATATCCGGTCGTTTTGTGCCGTTATTTTTTTTTGGTTATCCTCTTAAAAACAGACCAAAGAAGGTGGGACAGGATTAATGCAAGAATATAATAAAATACAGCCCCAACCAAAAGCGGTTTTCCACTGCTCATCGGCAGGGCGAATACATATCCTTTGCCAAACATTCTGGTCAAGGCTTCCGCCCGAAATGATTCATTAATGTAGGCAACCATAAGAAAAACAGGAAAGACATTGCGGGCAAGGCCAAGCAGAAATCCTTCAAGAAAATAATCATAATAAACCTGGTTCAGTTTTGCCTGGTCTATATTTTTAGCAATTCCTTTTGCCTTATCATAGTCATCACTCTGCATTGCCGCTTCGCGGATTTTGTACCAGTGCTGAAATTCTTTTTCCAGCTCGATATACCGTTTGGTGATGATGTATTTATTCAACGTCTTGGTAATGACAACGGTAATGACGGCAAGCAGGGTCAGGATGAAAACAGGTCCGAATACATGTAAAGGTCCGAGCAGCTTATCCAGAAGAGAAGCTGTATAATGCAACATGGCTACTGTGTATTCCCACATCCTGTCCATAAACGCATCCATGTCCATTCTCCACAACAGGCTCATGCCGGCGGAAAAAATTCCGCCGGCATGAGGTTAAATAAAAATGGTAAAACAACAAAAACAAAAAATATCAGATCCAGTACTCAATCTTCATGAAACGGAAGAACAGGAAGAACAGGGTACAGGCCAGGATAACCTTCAAGGTCATCTCGGAAAACATTTTCTGCGCGCGGCTGCCAAGCATACCACCGGCAAAACCACCGATGATGATAGCGCCGGCAAGTACCAGGTCAGGCAGGTAACCGTTCATGACATAACCGATGAAAGAGCCGACACTGGAAAAACAGGTACCGATCAGGGAGATCGGCACGGCCACATACATGGGCAGGGCGGCAATGGTGGTCATCATCGGCACCAGCAGGAAACCGCCGCCGATACCAAAGGCACGGGAAACAACACCAACGATAAGACCAAGGAAGGCAAACAGCAGGGGATTAATTCGGAATTCCTCACCCCAGAACTTAAAGCGATAATCGGTAATACCGGATTTAACAGGCTCAATGGAACCCATCTCGACAGCGCCGCCGGTCTCTTTGGCTTTTTTGACCGCAGCGTTGAACTTCTGGGTCATTGCCTTGATATTTTTTCTCTTGTTCATGGCGGCCGGGGTCATCTCCATCAGGGTCTTGATGCCCATCAGGACAACGAGAATACCAAGATATTCCTTATAGGCCTTCATGGAAACATACTGGGTAACATAGGTACCAATCCAGATGGAACCAATGAAGATACCAGCGCCGAACGAGATCCCTACCGGCCAGGCGACACGTTTTTCAACCACGGCAAAACGGTAGAAAGAGCCAAGCGGGGAGAACAGGGTCAGGGCGATATTGGAAGGACGCAGGACGTTGGCGGCATTGATACCGATCGGACCGGCAGTCTGGATAACCAGGGCCTGGAAGGCACCCATCAGCATACCACCAGCGGCGCCGATCATGGAAAAATAGGTGCCGACGGCAATGGCGCCGATAACAATCCACAGCGGATTCATGTAGCGATAGCCTTTGGCCAGCCAGAAACCATTTTTCTCCACAACATAAGAACCGCTTTTTTCACCGTTGACATAGACGTCAAAGCCGGTGTTCGGCGGGGTGTCACGATAGGTCATGAACGAGGCTTTAAATTCGCCGGTATCCTTATTCAAATTAATGGTTGTGCCCTTATCCCAGTAATTATTGGTCTGGCCCAGGATACTGCGGGCAAAGATAACAACCTTACCCTCCTTGTTACCCTCTTTAACGATGGTGTTGATGCCGTATTTGTTCTCATGGGCGAACCTGAGCATGTTCCACTGCTCAGCGGTCTTAATCGGGCCAAGCATATCCTTGGCGCCGACATCCGCCCATTTTTTCTTTAATTTGAACATGCTGGTTTTATACAGACCACCGCCAAGCATTTTTTTCATAAAAGACGGCCCACCGAATTTTCTGTTTGTATCCTTACCAAAGGCGTCGCGATTGGTGGTCAGCACATAGAAAAGCGGCGGCAGGTTGGTATCCATGGTAAAGCCGAATTTTTTGGCTTTTTTCGGCAGTTTCTTTTTCTCAAAGTTACCCATGGCTTTCTGACCGTTAAACTCGGTCATCTTGCCGTTAAACATCTTATTCTGGGCAATGGTGATATACAGGTCCTGACCGGGAGCGATTTTACCGGAAATAGTGACGGTATCACCGGCCTTATATTTGGCGGCTGATATAGTGGCCTCACCAAAACACAGGCCATAACCTGCCAGGACAAATCCGGCAATTGTGAGTAATGTTACTACTGAAACGCGCATTCGCTTCATGCTGTATCCTCCT
>JALSNT010000624.1 GCA_026986885.1 Desulfobulbaceae bacterium | reverse complement strand
GGAGTTTCACCCATGAAGAGGCCACTGATCTCGCCATTGTCCTTCGAGTCGGCGCCCTGCCGGCGCCGGTTGAAATTATCCAGAACCTGACCGTCGGGGCCAGCCTTGGTCAGGATTCCATCAATAAGGGTCTCACGTCCGGCCTGTTCGGCGCCCTGCTGGTTCTTGTCTTCATGGTCATCTACTATCGGCTTTCAGGGATCATTGCCGACCTGTCTCTGGCCCTCAATATCTTTTTTCTCTTTGCCGGACTGGCCATGTTAGGCGCCACCCTGACCCTGCCCGGTATCGCCGGTATCATCCTTTCCATTGGTATGGCCGTGGACGCCAATGTCCTTATCTTTGAACGAATGCGGGAAGAATTTGAGCTGGGCAAATCCGTAAAATCAGGGGTTAATGCCGGTTATGACAAGGCGTTCTGGTCCATTGTCGATTCCCAGGTCACCACCCTGATCACGGCCATGGCCCTGTTCCTTTTCGGCACCGGCCCGATCAAGGGTTTTGCCATCACCCTGTCCCTGGGTATTATTTTCAACCTGTTTGCTGTGCTTTTCTGCAGCCGCCTGGTATACGACCTGCTTTACCGCACCAGGATGCTCAAAGAAATCAAATTCATGCGCTTTGTCAAAAAGCCGAACTTCGACTTCATGAAGGTCCGCAATATCGCCTTTACGGTTTCGGCGATTCTTGTCCTGATGGGCCTGTTCTCCTTTGCGGAAATTGTCCGTGGAGACGCCAACCTCGGGGTCGATTTTTCCGGCGGCGCGCTTCTGCAGTACAAATCCGAACAACCATTTCAACTTGATGAGATCCGAACCGCTTTTAAAAACAACGGTTATAAGACTATTAATCTGCAACAGGTTACCGGTGAAAACCGACTGATCGTCAAAATAAAAAAATCGCAGGAAACGGTTGGTCATCTTTCCGATGCCATTACGGCCGTACTGACCAAAAATGAACCCGATAAAGGCTTTAAACTTGAAAGCCAGTCTGAAATCGGCTCCTCGGTCTCCGCCGCCCTCAGAAACAAGGCCATTCAGGCCATTGCGATCTCGTTAATAGGCGTTCTCATCTACCTGGCGATCCGCTTTGACATAAGTTTTGGCCTGGCGGCGGCAGCGGCAACCTTTCATGACGTTCTGGCTGTCCTTGGGATCTGCTGGCTGCTTAATATGGAAATTACCCTGCTGCTGGTTACCGCCCTGCTGACCCTGGCAGGATATTCCCTCAATGACTCGGTTGTCATTTTTGACCGCATTCGGGAAAACCGGCAGAAACATCCGGATACCGACCTGTTCACCATTATCAATACCAGTATTAATCAGGTTCTCGGACGCTCCATCGTCACCTCGCTGACAACGGCCCTGGTGCTGGTTGCTCTGTTCTTTTTCGGCGGCTCGGCGATCCACACCTTTTCCTTTGCCCTGTTGATCGGTATTATCATCGGTACCTATTCGTCGGTCTTTATCGCCAGCCCGTTGTTGACTATAAAAAAAGGACGGGGGTGACGGCATGGGTGAACAGTTACCGGAATCCTTTCATCCTGTCGACCCGGATGAATCTTTTTCCTTTTCCTGTCATCCAGGGGTACCATGCTTTACAGAATGCTGCAGAAAACTCGACCTGGCCCTGACGCCGTATGATGTCTTGCGGCTGAAAAACCGTCTGCAGATGCACTCCGGCGCTTTTCTTGAAAAATACGTCATCATAGCCTGGGAAGAAGGACAGATATTTCCCACCTGTTACCTGACCATGGTCGACGATGGTCGGGAATCCTGTGTCTTTGTCGAAAAAACAGGGTGCTCCGTCTACACCGACAGGCCTTCCGCCTGCCGTGCTTATCCCGTCGGCCGGGGCATGCGCCGCCGACGAAACGGTACGGTGGAGGAACTGTTTGTCCTGATTAAGGAACCACATTGCCGGGGATTTTCCGAAAGGGTTGAGCAGACACCACCGGCATACTTTGTCGAGCAGCAACTTGCAGAATATAACCGGGCCAATGATATGCTTCTTCCCCTGCTTCAGCACCGACAAATCAAGCAGGGATTTCGCCCGGACAGGAAGCGGCTTGATCAATTTATCCTTGCCCTGTATAATCTTGACATGTTCCGTCAGGAGATGGCGGATGGCCGTATCAGTATGAATCGTCCGCTGACTCCCCTGGAACTGCAAGCCATGGCCGGTGACGATGAACAGCTGCTGGGCCTTGGCATCCAGTGGCTGTTGCAGGAATTCTTCAACGAATGACCTGCCCGGACTTCGCAGGCATCCGCTCTCCCGGCCACACCCAGCCCATGCCGAAACAAGATCCCCCGTCCCCACCGGCAGAGAGCAGCGGCTCCTCCTCTTTTTATATGGACAGCAGACGTTTTAAAGAACTCCGCAAAATCAGTCACCGGTATTGTGCCGAAGAGGGGGGCGCACATGGTCCCGACCACAGCGAACGGGTGTACAAAATGGCCGTGCGCATCGGCAAAACAATGGACGCCGACCTGGAAGTACTCGCCGTTGCCGGTCTGCTGCATGATATCGGCCGCGCCAAAGAACGAACCGCCAGGGGCAAGATCTGTCATGCTGAATATGGGGCCAAACTGGCGGAATCCATCTTGGCCGAGGTCGGCTATCAACCGGAAAAGATAAAAGAAATCAGCCACTGCATCCGGACACATCGCTACAGGGGCACAGAAAAACCGCAAAGTCTGGAAGCAAAAATCCTCTTTGATGCCGATAAACTTGATTCCATCGGCGCCATCGGTATCGGCCGGGCCTTTCTTTTTGCCGGCCAAATCGGGGCCTGCCTCCACAACCCGGAACTGGACCCGGAGCAAACCGAATCATATTCACAACAGGATACGGCCTACCGTGAATTTCAAATCAAGATGAAGAGGGTACAGGGCAGGATGCTGACGCCCATGGGCACAGAAATCGCCGCAAAGAGGCACCGATTTATGGAAATTTTTTTTGAACGGCTCAACAATGAAATCTATGGTTCGGATTAAGCCTGAGATGAAAAAACTCATTATTTTTGACTGTGACGGTGTAATGTTCAGCTCCAGGGAGGCCAACCGTGCCTACTACAACCACCTGTTAGCCGCCTTTGCCTGCCCGCCCATGGATGAAGACGAGCTCAGCTACGTCCACAGCCACAATGTCGATGCCTCAGTTGCCCATATTTTTCGTAACCATCCCAGAATAAATACGGACAAAATTGCAGAGTATCGAAGCAATCTCGACTACACGCCGTTTCTGGACCATATGATCATGGAAGAGGATCTGATCGACTTCCTGCGCCTGATTAAACCCCACTATCATACCGCTATTTCCACCAACCGCACCAACACCATGGAGATGATTCTCGATATTTTCAACCTCCGGCCCTGGTTTGAAATGGTGGTTACCGCCGTTAATGCTCCTCGGCCCAAACCCGCCCCCGACGGATTACATATGATCCTGGATCATTTCAACCTGCAGCCGGAACAATCTATCTATATTGGAGATTCAGATGTGGACCGGCAACACTGCACGGCCGTGGGAGTGGAGCTTATCGCCTTTAATAACCCAGAGCTATCGGCCGATTACCACGTTACATCCTTCATGGAAATCCTCAAGCTGCCACCTTTTTCAAAGCTTTACGGGACCGACGGGAAAACCTGAATTCATGACCCCTGATTACTGTTGTCAATAAAACATTTTACTGCTCAACTGCTGCCAGTACCCCTTTCGCCGGTTACTGATACCGGCCAGAGTTCCGTAATGGGAGGACACGTCCGGATCATGCCGCCAGTAGGAATACGGCAGACCACCAAGAACCCGGTTGAAGAAAAAGGCCAGGGTGATTAACAACACAACGGCCACAATAAAGCCAATGAACTGAATAAACGAGGTAATGTAACCCATGGCAACGATAAGCGCCGTTGCCGTTGCCGGAGGATGATTACACTCGAGCCAGATCATTGCCAGGCTGGACAGCCCCATGGCCAGCGACAGGACAGCTATGCTTGAGGCGCTGACAATCTCTGGATCGGCGGATGCCTGCGATGAAAAAAACAATGACCCAAGATACAAGGAGATAAACCCTGCCAGCAGGCCGGACAGATGTGACAGCAATATGGTCCTGGGTGCGGCGGCTGCTGACATGGGCATGCGAAAAAGGATAAACGCCGACGGACCCAGCGGCGGGAAAAGCAGCGGAAACTGTGTATAATAAGCAGCAGCCGATAAAACGGCAAGGGCAAGGGACGCTTCAATAAAAACAAAAAGACGGACAATTCGTTCAGGATGTTGCAATCTCGGCAATAAATAGCGCAGCTGTAACCTGGAAAAAAAACATATCAACCTGAAAAGCAACGTCCCCTGAGGTCCGTCTACCCGGCGCTTTCTGCCGACTTGCCCTTGCTGATCATTCATGCTGCAATTCGCTTATAACTGTGTTGACCGCTGCCAATGAAGATTGTTCACCCATGGGACACAAGCCTAATAATCCATAAATTTCCAAAAAACCCTCTTCAACTTCTTCCATCAACAGGGCCAGCTCGGCAGGCGCAAGAGAGAACCTTTGCATGGCCGCTTCAACAAAAACAGTGGCCCGGCTATCCACCCGGGGCAGGCTGGAAGGAAGCAGGGAAGCAATCATCAACGGCAGGGCAATCGTATGTTCCAGCTCCAGTTCCGCCACATTCTCCGGATCATTATTATGGATACCGACAAAACAGATTAACTGTTCGGGAAACTTCCACCGCTGCAAAATCCAGGCACCGGCCTGGGCATGATTCCAGCCAAAGTGCCGGTATTCGATAGTCGAAAGACGCTCGCCGCAGGCAAGCCATTCCTGCACCACCGGCTGATAGTACTCGCGCCAGTTGGTCAGCAGCACAGGCAAGGCAACATCGGCGATCAACATTGCCGTAAAGGCATCGTCGCACTGGTCGGGACAATATCTACCGGCAAAACTTCTGGCAACAAGGGCGCGCAGGAGAGAATCGGTCCAGAAAGACTGATGATCAAACAGTGCATCATCGGGACGGGGGATGGCCTTGAGCGCTGCAAAGGACAGGGTTACTGAACGGATATGATCAAGGCCGAGCAGACTCACGGCATGTTGAATTGAGAGTACGGGTGAGCGCAGATTAAACAGAGACGAATTAACCGTTTTTAAAACCTGGGCGGCAATTTCCGGAAGGGCAGCGATCAGCCGACCTACCTGATCAAGATTCGGTTCCGGCGCGTTAATCTCTTCCAACAGCCGGGTGATGGCCACCGGCAAAGAGGAAATTTCAATTTTCCCGAATAATGTTTCAAAATTACCGGTTGATATGGCCGCATGGCGGCGTATACGGGTAAAAAGCTTCAGAGGCAATGGAGTTCACCTGATTGCAAAAAAAATGTTACCCCATTATATAAAATTCAGCGACAAAAGGGAAAAAAAACCTGAAAAATCCTGGGTACTGCCCTCTTTCTTGTAAAAAACTCCTTTCCGGTGAACGGTTACATGTTTTTTAGTGAAGACGAAAAATAATTTTACTCCTCTTCATCCAACCGCCGCAGACCCTCCATCAGGATCATCATGAAATCACCTATCTCCCGTGATTTCATCATGGATGCCGGCAGACCCGGGACAAAACGAAAATATCCTTTCCTTTCCGAAAGCATGGCATAGATAGCTTCCTGATTATCGAGTTCCTCAAAACGGGCGGCAATAACTGCACCTTCACGAAAAGTCACTCGAGCCGTGCCGCTTTCCATGTCCAGAAGCAATTTGCCGGTTTTCTGATGCATGTGAAAGACCTGGAGCAGTTCAGCGGGGAGAATGGCGTCAAGGCGCCCGGTCACGACCGGTTCGCCGTCATTGCCCTCTCCGTCTTCACCCTGGTTGCTAAGCTTGAACTTGATCAAGCCGGTACAGCCGCCACAGGTAAATACAGTGTCCTTGAATTCGACAAAATCCACGGTTGCCGCAGGGAGAAGCTGAAAAAGCAACTCGGTAACGGCTCGCACCAGGATAAGACAGGACGGCCGCCCCATCGGCAGAGCAACGGCCTTATCCGTCAACACCATATGATCGTCAATGCTGTAAAAAGGACAACCGCGCTGATCTATAATGGTAAAATGTGCTGAAAATTGTGTCATTCCATGAAAAAACCACTGCCGCAGCAGTATTCATACGAGAACGGAAAAAATCCTTCCCACCTCGTTTTATTGCAGGATATCTGTTTATTGTCCACGGGAAAAGATTGAGACCTGAATTGGGCGTTTTGCCCAATTCAGGTGAAGTTCTATTGAATTCTACCCCATTTGACAGCATATGGACGACATATTTTTCCTTTTTTATAATTTTTTTGACATATCGCATGAATAGGCTATAATTTTCGTAAGCATTCAACAAATCCCCATGTTCGCCCGTTTTGGGATTCTTATAGAGTAGCGGCATGCCCTGGTCCCAAACAAACGAATATGGAACACCGGCAGATAGTTACATATGCGGGTAGCTATAATCAGGTCATTGGTGTAATTGGCTGATAATGTCAGCCAGGCCGTAACCCGGGTTGACGGTCACGACGGACTTATTATCGTCAGCCGAATGCAGATAAGCCTGTTTACGATTCTTTTTGAAGAGGACTTTTATTCAATATTTCCTCAAAACAAATAAGCCGACGCCTCTCTTACAGGTCACAACATGGTCCAGGACCCCGATCAGCAAACCAGTGATTATCAACAGCTGCAGAGTACTCTGGAGCTGTATCCCAGTATCATCCTGTCTCAAGTTGAAGGCAATCCGCCCGACAACTATGAAATAGAATATCACCTTAAGGGATTTGTCCGCAACCCGGACGGCACCATTGCAACGGCTAAAC
>JALSNT010000623.1 GCA_026986885.1 Desulfobulbaceae bacterium | reverse complement strand
CAGCAGTACCTGCATCGCTAATTGCTGTCCTGCATCCCACCGGTTGAAAGGATCCGTGTCATGGGCCATGAGAAAGGCAAGCTCCTGGACACTGCGTGCAAAATTTAGTTTTACCGGTGCGGAAAAATTTCTCAGCAGGGAGCAAACCGGTTGCTCCTTGAGTCCGGAAAAGGAAAATTCCCGGCTTTCATCCTCCAGAATCAGGGTCTGTTCGTAGGTAGTCTTGCCGTTTTCCGTGAGCAGACAGATCTTTACCGGCATGAAAAAAGGTTTTTTTTGTTTTTGTTCCTGCCCTGGGGTTGACGGGCAGGTTTGTTTGAGATGGACTATATATTGATGCTCAGCTGCCTTATATTCCGTATTCACGGTTAACTCCGGGGTTCCGGCCTGGGAATACCAACGTTTAAACCGGCCCAGGTCAAAGCCGGTGGCATCTTCCATGGCCCCGACAAAATCATCACAGGTAACGGCCCGGCCGTCGTAACGTTTAAAGTAGAGATCCATGCCCTTGCGAAAGCCGTCGGCTCCCAGCAGGGTGTGAATCATTCGTATTACTTCGGCGCCCTTGTTATACACGGTCAAGGTATAAAAATTATTGATTTCGACAAAGGAATCGGGCCTGACAGGATGGGCCATGGGGCCGGCGTCTTCCCGGAACTGAAAGCTGCGGATCACGTTAACGTCATGGATGCGCTTGACCGGCCGGGAGGTCATGTCGGCGGTAAACTCCTGGTCGCGAAAAACAGTCAATCCTTCTTTCAGGCTGAGCTGGAACCAGTCACGGCAGGTGATGCGATTACCGGTCCAGTTATGAAAATATTCGTGGGCGATAACCCCCTCTATCCCTTCATAATCAGTATCGGTAGCTGTTTCCGGACGCGCCAGTACATACTTGGAATTAAAAATATTAAGGCCCTTGTTTTCCATGGCGCCCATGTTGAAATCATCGACCGCCACAATCATATAGCGATCAAGATCATATTCACGGCCGTAATTCTCTTCGTCCCAGCGCATGGCTTTTTTCAAAGATTCCATGGCATGGCCGCATTTTTCTTTATTGCGCTCTTCCACATAGATAAAAAGATCAATCCGGCGGCCGGACATGGTGATAAAGCTATCCTGAACAGCGACCAGTTTTCCGGCAACCAGGGCAAAAAGATAGGATGGCTTTTTGAAGGGATCATGCCAGCGGGCAAAATGACGCCCATCATTCAGTTCCCCTTCATCCATCAGATTGCCGTTGGAGAGCAGAACCGGACACGAGTTTTTATCACCAATGACAGTGGTGGTAAAAACGGCCATGACATCGGGCCGGTCCGGGTAACAGGTGATTCGCCGGAAGCCTTCGGCCTCGCACTGGGTACAGTAATTCCCAGATGAGAGATACAACCCCTCCAGAGCTGTATTGGCCGACGGATTTATTTTATTGACCACCTGCAGTTCAAATTGCTCAGGCACGGAAGTGACTGTCAACGTTTTACCGTTGTAACGGTACATATCTTCAATAAGGTCCCTGCCGTCAATTTTTATTGACAGCAGTTCCAGCTGTTCGCCGCGCAGGACCAGTGTTCCGGGATTTTCCGTGTTTGCACGCATCTGCATTGTTGCCGTAACCACAGTGGCTGCTGGGTCAAGTTCAAAACGCAGATCAACGGTATCCACCACATAGGGCGGCGGTGTATAATCCTTACGATAAATTATTTTTTTTGTACCCATGATATTTTTATCTTTTTTTATTTATTTTTTGATTACCGTTATTACTTGGAAAACTGTATGGTCTCCGCCTTCGATATACTCAGGCAGACTTGCAAAATTCAAAAAAATCTGTGTGAATCCGTGTCAATCCGTGGTTTTCCAATGGAGCGGGCAATATGGCAAATATTGTTTTTTCAATGTTGCGGTGGTTCAATTATACCCAGATTTATTTTGTATCTTTTTTTTATTTTTTATTATCAGGTTCAAAGAACAACCAGAGTATCTGCGGAAATTGTTTCCGCAATGCTTTTTCGCATCTGTTTATGTTTTCTACAAAAGCATCACAGGTTGCGGCCGATTCCATCCTGGCCTTGACGGCGACCATCACATCAGCGCCAAGCTGAAGGGTCAGAAGATTGAGAACTTCATCAATCTCGTCACGGTTGTTAAGGAAAGTCAGCATGTCCCTGCGGACAATATCCTCAACTCCCTGGCCCACCAGCAGGGATTTGACTTCCACTCCGACAAAAACAGCAATAATAACAAGAAGAATACCGATGCCGATGGAACCGGCGGCATCATACATGGGATTACCCGTGAGCATGGCGGTAATAATTGCTCCCATGGCAAAGGTAAGGCCGACAATGGCAGCGGAATCTTCACCAAAGACAACAAGTAATTCCGATTTTCTTGTCTCCCGAAACCACCTGATTATTCCCCTGCCCTGCCGCTCTTTGTTCACTTCGCGCAGACATCCCCAGAGAGAAACCCCTTCGGCGAATATTGAAAATAAAAGTACGGCCAGGGCCACAAATGGGTCATGCAACGGTTCAGGATTATGGAATTTATGAATTCCCTCATAGATGGAAAATAAACCACCCATGCTGAAAAGCATCAGGGCGACGATGAACGACCAGAAATAGACCTCTTTGCCATGACCAAGTGGAAAATCGGCAGATGGCGGTTTCCGGGCCATGCGCATGCCCAGGAGCAGCAGAAGCTGGTTGCCGGTGTCGGCAAGGGAGTGAATGGCCTCGGCCATCATGGCCCCGGAGCCGGTATAAAGAGCTGCCAGAAATTTTGCCACGGCAATGGCAGCATTGGCGCCCAGGGCAAAGAAAATGCTTTTCAGCGAATTTGTTTCATGGGACATATCCGGTACCTGAAAGGATGATTTGTCTGACAATAGTACACGAAATAGTACACGAATGTGTTCTCTTGTCAGCTTTTTTCAATTTTTTTTACCGGGGTTCCGATAATTGTGTCCATCTGAATTGAGCGATTTAAGATCCAGGTCAGGTTATATGCTCAACAGGTATCACATCAACTATGTCCTTGCCAATACCATATAATTTGGACAATGAGCATTGCAAAAAATAATGCGTCGGCATACTATAATCGGCTATGATTTTAGAGATTAAGGATAAACCGCCATGTTTCAGGAGCGCAACAGGCAATCTGTTGTTTTGGTTTGAGCGATGTTATCCCTTTTTTCTGCACAATGATGGTAAGCAAATTTTGTTATAAAAAATACGGCTGACCCCAAAAATACTTAAAAAAATTATTGAACAATTCGGTTGACAATCTCATCATCGGCGCCGGTCCGGGCGGGCTTGCCTGTGCGGCAAAACTGGCTGAAAACGGCCGCAGCGTCCTGGTGATTGAGAGAAAACAGATTATCGGTCCCAAGGTCTGCGCCGGTGGTATAACCTGGAGCGGCCTGTTGGCATACGTGCCGGAAGAACTCATAGAAGGTGCCTTTTGCGATCAATTTGTCCATACCAATATGCAACATATTCGGGTGCGGGCAGCAAACCCCATCATCGCAACCATCAGTCGGAAAAATCTTGGGCAATGGATGGCGGCGACCGCCGACAAGGCCGGCGCTGAAATAATAACCGGGGCCAGGGTCCAGTCGATTTATTCCGATCATGTGAAGGTGAAAGATCCATCAGGCAATACCCGGACGATCGGCTGGAAAAATCTTATCGGCGCCGACGGCGCCACCTCCATGGTCCGAAAATTTTTAGGTCTGCAGACCAAAAAAATGGGGGTCGGCATCAACTATATGGTTCCCGGAAAATGCCGTACAATGCAGTGGCATTTGAATACCCGCCTTTTCGGATCCGGCTACGGCTGGATATTTCCCCACAAAGATGTTATCTCAATAGGCGCATTCAGTGACGTGGATAACTGTCCGCCTGCCGAACTGAAAAAACAGCTCCTTTTCTGGGCCGCCGACCAGGGCTATAATCTCAGGAAGGAACAGGCCGGGGCCGCTCTGGTAAATTCAGATTTTCAAGGCTGTTTTTTCAACAATATTTTTCTGATTGGAGATGCGGCCGGCCTGGCCTCTCCCCTGACCGGTGAAGGCATCTACCCAGCCATTGTCTCTGGTGAGGCCGTGGCCCGGAAAATACTTGATCCGCAATACCGGGCACCGGAAATAGCGGCCATGGTACGTAAACAAAAAAAACATCAAAAGGTGATCAGGCTGTCGGCAAAACATCCCCTGCTGTGCAGTGTGCTCATGGAATGGCTTGTCCTGCTCCTGCGGTTAAAAATTATAGATTTTCACACCCTTGAAATGGCAGGATGAAAATCAGCGCACTCTGCTTAAGGGACATATTTTTACCTAAGTCGGGTGCACCCGCAACCCAACATAACTGCTAATATCGAATTTCGAACCGCAGAACTAGAGTGCGTCCCTGCAGTGAGCCTGAAAAATTTTTGTTTTTTAAGGCAGCAAATGAGGAGTAAGGTACTCATTGTAGGTCTGCTTGAGTTCAGCGAAAGCGGACAAATGGCCGACGCCATCAATGTCCGCTTTCGCTGAACTCAACCAGACCTACACTCTCTATGGTTATTTGATATTGTTTCGAATTTGATGTTTCTTATTTCGAATTTTCCGATTTATCCGGGTTAGGTTTGATCTCCATATATCTACCTAAATTTAGAATCTACTTTCAAATTGATCCATGCAAAAAAATAAGAATAAAATAGTTATCTATAACATCCTGTTTGTTGCAGTCTGTGCAGCTCTGTTAATTTTTCTCTGGAGCGCCCCCCCGGAAAGCACGGCACACCTGCCCAAAGACGATGACCATGCGCCCTTTCTCCACATGAAGAAAAAAGAGGCGGAAAAATACTGTGGGAAATGCCATTCTCCGGAAGGAATCGCTCCGCTGCCCAAAGATCACCCACCAAAATACCGCTGTCTGTTCTGCCACAAAAGGGACCAAGGGGGGATGTGATGTGGAAGGTTAAAGATGTATACTATATATCCGATTCCACTGCCATTCTAACAGAGGAGCTTGGCAGGTCGTTGTTGTGTCAGTTCCCGGAAATTAACTTTAATGAGGAAAAAATACCCTTTGTCCGCACTGTCAATGACGCAAACAGGGCATTGCAGCTTATCCGTGAACAGTCAAGTGTTCTCCAACCACTTGTCTTCTGTACCATCATGGATAGAGAGGTGCGGGAGATCTTTTCCGTTGCCGACGTGGAAATGTTTGATCTGTATGGCGGATTTCTTAACAACCTTGAAGCGGCCCTTGAGGCCAGGGCCCTGCGCGAACCCGGCTATTTTCGCCACCGTGATGAATCACAGCTGGACCAGCGGGTAGAGGCCATTCATTACACTCTTGAACATGATGACGGCAAACAGACCAGCGGCTATGATGCCGCCGATATCATTATTATTGGTGTTTCACGATCAGGAAAAACCCCGGTAAGTGTCTACCTTGCCACCCATATGGGATATAAAGTGGCAAATTTTCCCCTGACAGCCGATCATTTAAACAGATATGAACTACCAGCTGATATCGTCCGTAACCGACGAAGAACCGTCGGCCTTACCACATCTCCGGGATACCTGCATAAACTGCGGCAAAAGCGTTACCCGGACAGTGATTATGCAAAATTAGCCACCTGCGCCAATGAACTACGCCAGGCAGAGCAACTCTATATGCAGCACTCTATACAAAAACTTAATACCGAGGGTCGGTCCATAGAAGAAATAGCCGTCCAGACCACCCAGTTGCTCGGCCTGTCCAAAAAAAGACGAAAAATTACGATCCGATGACTGATATAACAACGACAATCCACGATATTTACCGGGCCAGGACGCATGTATACCAACACCTGCGACCAACTCCGCTTTTCCATTATCAGGGACTGAGCGAACTTGTCGGCGGCCGGGTTTTTCTCAAGCATGAAAACCATCAGCCGGTCGGCGCCTTTAAAGTCAGGGGCGGCCTTAATCTGGTAGCAGGTCTGAGTAAAGAACAAAAACTCGGTGGTCTGTTTACCGCCTCCACCGGTAACCACGGCCAATCCATAGCCTTTGCCGCCCGCGCCCACGGCGTCAAGGCAACCATAGCCGTACCCGAAGGAGCAAATCCGGGCAAGGTCGCTGCCATGCGTGGCCTGGGAGCAGAGGTTGTCTTTCATGGTCCTGACTTTGATACAGCCAGGCTGTGGATTACAGAGGTTGCCGAAAAACAAGGAGGCACCTTTGTCGGCCCGACCGATGAGCCGCTCATCCACGGGGTTGGGACTTACGGTCTGGAAATTATGGAAGAGCTGCCGGATGTTGATGTTATCATTGTACCGGTTGGTGCCGGCAGCGGGGTCTGCGGCACGGCCATAGCCGCCAAATCCATCAATCCTGCTGTGCAAATTATCGGCGTTCAATCCGCCCAGGCCCCGACCCAGCAGCAGAGCTGGCTGCAGGGGCGGCCGGTAGAGGCCGAAATGACCACCATTGCCGAGGGGCTGGCCACCCGTATTTCCTTTGCCAATACCCAGGCGATAATGAGAAAATATCTTGATGATTTTGTCCTGGTGCCGGATGCTGCCATTGAAGAGGCGGTTCGCCTACTTCTTATACACAGTCACAACCTGGTGGAAGAAGCAGGCGCCGCATCCCTTGCCGCCGCCATTGCGCTTGCCGGGAAAATGCGTGATAAAAACATTGTTCTGGTTGTGAGCGGCGGTAATATCGCCATTGACCGCTTAAGCAAAATTGTCGCTGCCGGCAATCGCTGACGGCCTGGATCGGCAGGCTTTCCTGGTGGTCTGGTCTCATTGCCGCCATGCTGCCCGGCCCGTTTCTCTTGTTTCCGCAACCGCATCTGGTGAAAAAACAGGGATAGCTGCCGATC
>JALSNT010000622.1 GCA_026986885.1 Desulfobulbaceae bacterium | reverse complement strand
CATTATTTTCTCCTTTGACAACCTGTGTCTGTCTTTGGCTGAGGTAGCCGCTTATACCTTTCTGCAGGGAGGCGGTAATTCTTTCCCGGTATTCCGGGTTGTTCAGGTTTGTCTCTTCTTCACGCTTACTGATACATGAAATTTCAACCAGGACGCTTGGGGCATTGACTCCCAGCAGGACGACAAATGGTGCTATTTTTATTCCATTATCAGCTATAACTCTATCATATTTTTGCATATTGGAGAAGAGTTTGTGCTGAATGGTCGTGGCCAGGGTGGCCGATTCCTGTTCTTTAAGCACATTGCCGATCTTTTTTATCATATTTTTAAAATCACCGGTCATGATTTCCGACCCCCTGTTTTCCTGCTCGGCTAACTGCAGGGTATGCATATCCGAAGGCGGCCCGAAATAATAGGTTTCCGTGACATTGAATTCCTTTTGCGGCAGGGCATTTATATGCAGGGACACAAAAAGGTCGGCCCGGTGATCGTTGGCAAATTTTACCCGGTCGGCAAGAGAAATAAAGGTATCGCTGTCTCTGGTAAGCAGCACTTTATAGCCACCGGTTTTTTGCAGCAGATCCCGCAATTGCAGCGCGATATCCAGGACAATATCTTTTTCCCGGGTACCATTGCTGCCGATGGCCCCCGGATCCTTACCCCCATGCCCGGGATCAATAACAATGGTTTGCACGCCGAGGCCGAAAACGGAGCTCAGGCGGATGTTATTGTGATTGAGAAGTAAATCATAGTTCAGCAGTTGTCCGGTATCAAAGGCGGAGGCCGTTTTTGCCGATCGCGAGCGCTGCTGTTTGTAAATAATTTCAGCCCAGGGAAATACCGGTTTGCCGGCAACGGATTTTTCTGTTTCCTGCACCGGCCGTTGCGTCGGGAAAACGACAAAATAGAGAACAATACAGACAGCAGTGAACAGCAGCAGGGGAAAAGGACGGGATATTTTATGAAGATTTTTCCGGTACCGACGCCTGGACGGCGGCAGCCGGGGATTTTCAATCCTCAGATTGTCCTCATACACTTCCCGCAGGATCGAAGCTTTGATTTTTGAGCTGTCACCATTGTGCATTATTTTTCTGTAATCAAGTCGTTACAATTGAATGCCCTTTATTTTCAGTATAGGCGCAGGTTCTTTACCTGTCAACAGTATCGTAACTCCGCACGGAGTTGTGCTTGTTACACCGCTCCGCGCCATTTTTGGATAAACCAACATGCCCGCAGAGCGGGCGCAACAACGGATGAAAATGGAACAAGACCTATTCACATGACACCGCAGAGCGGATGTCACGAGAGAGACCCGGGCCGGCCAAACACTCTTGTTCGCTCGCAGCACCGCTCTGCGGTGCTGCATATTCTCCGGCGCTCCGCGCCATTTCCAGATAAATTGTTGTCAGGATTTTGGCGGTGACAGTCGTTTGTTCTTTTCTTTTTTTCGGACCAGGGCAATCTGCCTCCCCTTGGCCAGGTAACCGGCCAGCCCGCCACCGGCTGTTGTCAGGACAAGCAGACCAAAAGTGACAAACTGGGTGTAGAGCATGATGCCGCCGAAAAGAAGGGCGCCGGCAAAGGCAGCGCCGATTTTGAGATTTGCCGCCGCCTGGCTGCGGCGGCTCTCGTTGAGGATCTCCTTGTGACTTTTACTTAAGATTCGTGCTTTTTGCCGCTCGGCATTTACCTTGATTTTTTCCCGTTCCCTGGCATGTTCTTCCCTGAGTTCTGCCAGTTCATCCCGGTGACGCTGTCTGGCAATGGATGAAAACCAGAAAGCTGCCAATATACTGAACAGTGCTTCCAGGAGACCGATTGTCAACATCAGTTGCGTATTATCAAGCCCGGCCTGCATGGCGGCAAAAAAAAGGGCGATGGTAACCGATTGTACCAGGAGTATGCCGAAGAAAAATTTTACCATGGCTGTTTTTGCAAGACGCCGGTTTATATTTTGAGGACCCGGCGGCGGTAAAATTGCAGTTCCTCAATGGATTCCTTAATGTCATCCAGCGCCAGGTGTTTATTCTTTTTGGAAAAATCATCTAAAATCGCCGGTTGCCATCGTAATGCCAGTTCCTTGATGGTGGAAACATCCAGGTTGCGGTAATGAAAAAAATTTTCAAGCTCCGGCATCAGGCGTGCAAGAAACCTGCGATCCTGACAGATGGAATTACCACATATCGGTGATGTCTGCGGCTCCACCCACTGTTTGAGAAAATCAAGGGTCTGTTCTTCCGCCTGCCGAAGGGTCAGTGACGACCTCCGCACCCTGTCCAGCAGGCCGGAGGTCGTATGGTGCCTGGTATTCCATTCATCCATCTTGGCAAGCATTTCTTCCGGCTGGTGGATTGCCAGTACCGGTCCCTGGGAAAGAATATTCAGTTGCGGCCCGGTGACAATGGTGGCTATCTCAAGTATTTGATCGGTCATCGGCTCAAGGCCGGTCATCTCCAGATCAATCCAGATCAGGTTCTCTTTGCGGTCAACCATTCTTTTCTCTTGGTTATGTTCTTTTGGAAACCACCCGCACCACTTCTCGCCAGAGAAGGCGATAGCTGCGGGAAGCCGGTGAATTCGGCGCTATTTCCGGCACCGGTTTTCTATATATTCCCATTTTTTCCACATCGGCCAGGAAGGGAATGACCTGTTTGAGGACGCGTTTTCTTCCCCGGAACCGGGCCATCATGTCAAGGTGCATTCTTTTTCTTTTTTCAACCATGGAAAAGAAGACATAGAGCTTTTTTTTGTCGATCCCCGTCTTTTTAAAAAAGGTAAGGAGTTGCTGAAAAGAAAGCAACGAAAGAGTGGTCGGGATAAAGGGAATCAGCAGGATGTCGGCGGCATTGAATATATTTTCCGAAAGCAGGGTAATATTGGGCGGACAGTCAAGAAAGATCGTGTCATAGTCTCCGAGCAGCGGGCTGATAATTTTGTTGATACGCTGGGTTGATTTTTTAAAATCATCCAGTGCCAGATCAAGATTGCGGTACGTGAAGTCGGCCGGCAGCAGATCGAGGTTGGGATAATCCGAGCCTCTAATATTTTTTGCTATTCCCTTGCCCCCTTTAAGAAGCTTGTCGGCATTGAATTTTTTCGGTGCCTTGATACGAAAATAATAGCTGGCCGATCCCTGTGGATCCATGTCGCAGAGGAGGGTTTTGTTACCGGCATCGGCGGACAGATAAGCCAGATTGACACTGGTCGCGGTTTTTCCCACTCCACCTTTTATATTATAGACGGCAATAACAGCCATGTTTCCCCCGTGTATTTATGATGGATGACCTCGCCCTTATTTATCAAAAAGCGCATGGTATAATGCAAGATTCTTTTTTCGCGAAAAATGGGCAAAGGTCTGTTCAAAATGGGTGCGCACTTCCTGATGTTGCCGAAAAAGGCCGGTCAGTAGACCGCCGATGGAAGCGGCAAGCTCCCTTGATCTGACGGTTCCCGGTTTGCTGCGGGAAAGCAGGTCGGCAAGCATCTTCTGCTGGACGGAAAGATCATTAAAATCGCCAAGATTATCCTGCAGCATTTTGAGTTGTTTGATACATCGTTTCATCTGCTGTTGATCATAAAGCGATACAAAAAATTCCAGGCTGTAGCGAAGTTTTTTGCACTCGATACGAAGACGATGCAGCTCTGCATCCGGAGTAGCTCCATGAATTTTTTTACCGTCACGCAGGACCTTGCGTAATCGTTTATGAATAATTTTTCCAGCGAGCTCGCCAATAGGGATAGCACCGTTTTTTCCGGCGGCCGGCCCATTTTCATCGTTAAGTACCTTTTCCCAATCCGTAAGAATCTGTTGGTAATGCGGCCCTTGCAGATCGTGGACTAATTTTCGTTGTTGCCGGCGGCGGCGTTCGGCAAGGTTATCAAAAAAATAATCCAGTCCACGGCGCAACCGCCCGGGCAGAAGTGCGGTATAGGAATCTCTGCTGAGCAGATAGACATCAAGATCACGAACAGGACCGGTTATCCCGCCGATGTATTTAAATTCTTTTTTAAATTTCTTTTCTATTTCCGGGTCCAGTACGTTATTCATCAGGGTAAGCGCGGATCGGGTTCGCCTGACGGCCACCCGCAGGTCATGGAGAAATTCCGAATCAATATCGTCGATCACACCCTGTTCGTTTGAGCGTATTGCCGTCAGTAAAAAATTATACATCAAGACAGCGGCATCCCTGCTCTTCATCAAAGGATCAAAAGAAACTCTGCAGCCTGAGCTGTAATCAAGGGGCTTGCGCCCGCTCGCCGCCAGGATAAACAGCAGGCCGTCCTCCGGCTTGAGTCGTTTATGAATACCGATTTCAGCCAGGTGACGGGAGGCTTTTTTCAGCCACTTGCCATATCCCCTGATCTCCTGCAGGCAGACGGTTGCCAGTCTCTTGCCGTTGCGGCGGTTAACCAGCTCGCGTGTTTCGAGCTGGACGACTCTTTTTTTATCCTGATTGAGAATGGACAGGCTGTTTGTATGTACCTCGGCAATTCCAAGTTCCAGCAGGGCGCGTACCGAGAGCAGTTGCGCCAGCTCCTCCTGCAAAGGAGAGTCGGGAAATTCATCGGCAAAACGATATATTTTTCTGCCGCCTTTTATCCTGTGAAGTTCCCGGCCGTGCAGATCCTGTAATATCCAGTCGAGACCTTCTCTTGTCAGGATACGTTCTGCTCTGAACAGGCGCCAGTCAAAGGTATCATACCAGCGGCAGATAGTTTTTTTCACCCTGCCGCTTTTCATGTCAAATTTCTCGCTCAGCGCCTGCTGCAGATGGTGCAAAGTAAGCTCTTCCGGGAGTTGACAGGTTAATTGTTGCAACGGCTGCATAGGTATTCCTTTTATCCGTAACAGAGGATAGAAATCATAGGTCTCTGTTTCATTGTTTGTTGTACCGCCATGGCATGATGGTTTATCCTCAATGGTATATTGCAAAACACGCGCGGGAATGTAAATAGAATTCTTTATCTATTTTTTTAGTGCCGGTTTTTATTTGCTGGATTTTCTTTTATTGCAAATGGATAAAAGAAAAACTTACAAAGAAGTTATCACAGAAATTATCCCGCAGCTTTCATGTCACCAGGTGGTATGTTGACTGCAGGCTGCATACGGAGGACAACCATGATCAACGGCTATAGTTTCGGAAAAATATGCATCCATGGCATCTGGTACAATCATGATTTAAAGATTATCGGAGACGTGGTTATACCCGACTGGTGGCGGAAAAGCGGACACCGCTGCTGTCGGCAGGACATTGAAGATCTGTTGTCGGCCGAGCCGGAGGTTCTCATCCTGGGACGGGGAAAACCCGGTATGATGAAGGCCGATCCGCAGTTACGCCGATTTGTTGACAAACAGGGGATTGAGCTGATTGAGCTGCCGACGGCGGCGGCAACAGTCACCTTTAACAACCTTTACCGGCAGAAAAAAACAGCTGCCGGTTTTCATCTGACATGTTGAGGTATGGGCCCATGTTGAGCTTGCGATTTGACGAATCACTGCAAAAGTTATTGCCCTGCAGGTATCGGGAGCAGACAGCCATCCGCTACCCTTTGCATCGACGGGCCTCGATCAAGGATATCATAGAATCGCTGCATATTCCCCATACCGAGATCGCATCAATTAGAAGGGCAGGCCGGGAGCTTCCCTTTACCCATATTCCCGGCAGCGGGGAAAGGCTCGTCTTGACATCGTTTCCCCGGGGAACCGATGTCACCCGTCCGACCCTGCTGCGACCTGAACCCTTGCCGGCTCCTAAATTCGCAGTTGATGTTAATGTGGGTAAGCTGGCCCGATTGCTGCGTCTGGCCGGAATTGATACCTGGTATCAGGCAAACGTGGGGGAAGAAGAACTGGCCAGGCAGGCAGTAGCCTCCGGCCGTCTCCTGCTCAGTCGCAACCGGGATATTCTCCGACGAAAAATCGTTACCTGGGGCCGGCTGGTCCGTCATGAACAATCGGAAATGCAATTAACCGAAGTTGTCAACCTGTATGGCCTTCGGGAGAGCATTGTGCCCTTTAGTCGTTGTCTGGAGTGTAATACGCTCCTGCTGCCGGTCGATAAGGCGGCGGTTCTGCACCGGCTCGAACCTCTAACCCGTAAGTATTATCACCGGTTTAAACGTTGTCCTGATTGCAGGCGTATTTATTGGCAGGGTTCGCATCACCGGCGCCTGCTGAAAATCATTGCGGGTTTGTCATTGCCCGACCAGAAAAAACCGGAATAATTACAGCTCCACGACCCTGGGATCATTATCCCTGTCAATTACTCCCCATTGCTGTTCTTCCAGGTCAAAGTCAGCAATTTTTTCAATATCGACCTTCATAAAGGTGTTGAAAAGAATTGGCAAACATTCATAAAAAACAATGACATAAAGCATAAAAGCCTTTATAATGACTGAAAACTTTCTCCAAAGAAAATTCAAGCAAAACAAAGGATTTTATGTATTACAAGAATATCAAGCTCCTCGTCAGAAAACAACTGACTCAAGTTTCGGGGTTGACCTAATCTCTTGTAATCACTTTATTATTCAAACGCAATCTTTGTCCGGTTTGCAGCATGTCAATTGCAATACTCATAATTGAATCAACAAGAGCAAGTGCTACATTTTTCGTAACTATGCCTATTGATTTGATTTTCTCCATGACAAGGCTAAGGAGTAGCTGCAGAGCCTCCATGAGACTCTTCTGATACCATTATTATGCAGTAGGGTACCGATCTTGCATTCTGGTAGGGTTATTTGATATTGTTTCGAATTTGGTGTTTATCCGGGTTAGTGCCTTACTCCTCATTTTCTGTCATAAAAAACAAGAAAATGAACATTGTAGGTCTGCTTGAGTGGAACGAAAGCGGACAAACAGCAACCACTACCTTTGTCTGCT
>JALSNT010000621.1 GCA_026986885.1 Desulfobulbaceae bacterium | reverse complement strand
TCTGTTTCAAAAATAAAAGCTGTTCATAACGATAAGGGGGCGATGGAACGGGGAAAACATGGATGCCTTGCAGTGGGTCAGTCGTAGGTCTGCTTGAGCTCCGCGAAAGCGGACACCTTGCCATCATCGCCTCGGTGTCCGTTGTCGCTGCCCTCAAACAGACCTACTCTCCTGGCGGGGACAGCTGTTCCGCCTGCAGCAGAGACATCTTCAAGGTGTAACCTTTTGTTCCCGGAGAATTCAGGGTCAGGGAACGGGCCTGCCTGTACTCATTCTGCAGCCTGCAGTCTTTGGCTGTAATTATTCGAGTCTGCCGGTGATCGGCGGACCAGGTGATAATTCGAAAGCACTTCCCCGCGTCCGGGTCCGGCAGAATATCGGTCAGTTTTCCATCCTGCTGCCTGAACCGGCATGTGCGCCGACCGTCGGCCAGGGTTCCGCAGACCGGGGTGCCCGGCGGCCGGAGAAAGATTGCCCGCACATCGTTCAGCAGCCCTTTGGCAAAACCGGGTTTGTCAAAGGGGGGCACGGCATGCAGCACCTCAACTGTGTTGTCGGCCCGGGCTTCAAAAAGGGTCATGCCCTCGGTGCTGGTAAGGGCGCACTTGACGGTCCGGCCGTTCAGGACTGTTACCCCGATCACCGTGCCTCCTCCGCCCCCCGGCAGCCTGAATTCTATGAGATGAACAAACTGCCACCGTCCCTGGGGATAGACACCGTTACAGGCCCGAAGGGCTGTACAGGCAAGCGGTTGCAGGCCGGGTGGACCGGGCCCGGCACATCCACAAAGACTGAGCAGGCAACAGAGGAGCAGGGAGCGGACAATCATGGGCTGGCAAACAGTTTTTCCGCAATGGCATGATTGAGCCGGGCATGCCTGAAGACCATGGTGGTAAAGGCTTTTTTCGCATTATCCTCAAAGATGGTGACCGATCGCAACAGGCCGGGCCGGTCGCCGGGCTGCAGCCTGATTGCATTGACAAAGGCGGCCATCCCCTTTTTTCTGGGGGTCAGAAGAATGGTCGTCCCGTCCTGCCTGAGCGTGAATGTCGAGGTATTTGTAAAATGTCCGTTCAACCAGCCGCTGATCTCGGTCATGACCAGTTGCACGGCGCCGGGCCGCATGCCGGTTTCCTCCACCAGGCGGCCGTTTTTTTCTACAAATTTTCGGATTTTTCCCCGGTCCATGAGCAGGACGGAGTGAAACGGGCTGGTGTATTCCCAGCGCAGGGAGTCCGGGGCTTTAAAGAGAAAACGTCCCCTGGAGACCAGTGGCCGGACCAGGATGGGCAGGTGCTTTTCCTGGATAAAATCGGCCTGTACCGATTGTACGGATATGGCATGGGGCCGGGTTTTTTCGGCAATCGCCCGCCCGCCCGGCAACATGGGGGAAATAAGAAAAAAAAGTGCGATGGCCTGGAGGCATGGGAGGAAAAAACGCATCAAATCATGCCTCCGTTGACCGAGATAACCTGGCCGGTCACATAGGAAGCCGCATCACTGCAGAGAAAGCCGACCACCTTTGCCACCTCTTCCGGTCGGCCGATTCTGGCCATGGGGATCATGTTTTTTATATGATCCCTGGGCGCCTTTTCGATCATGTCGGTCTCGATCAGGCCCGGCGCCACTGCGTTGACCCGGATGCCCAGCCTGGCCACCTCGGATGCCAGGGCCCGGCAGGCCGCATTCAACCCGGCCTTGGCCGCCGCGTAATTGGTCTGGCCCCGGTTGGGCATGAGCGCAGAGGCCGAGGAAATCGAAACAATGGCGCCGCTGCGGCTGCGTACCATCTGTTCCACCACCGGCCGGGTCATGTTGTAAAAGCCGTTTAGGCTGGTGTCGATGACCGTGCGCCAGCTCTCCGGCTCCATCATCATGAACAGACCGTCCCGGATGATACCGGCATTGTTGACCAGCACATCAATCCGGCCGTACTGTTTGATTACCAGGCCGACCGCCTCTTCGCAGGCCGCGGCATCACGGACGTCAAACTGCAGGATTTTGCCCGCACCGCCCGTTTCCTCCACCAGGGACAGGGTTTTTTCCGCGCCATGCCGGTCGCTCATGTAGTTGATGATGACGGTATGGCCGGCAGCGGCCAGTTCACGGCAGATGGCCCGGCCGATTCCCCGGCTGCCACCGGTTATCAGGGCTATTTTTTGCTCGTTTTTCTTAGTGTCAGTCATTTTCTTTTCGTGCCTGGAAAAGCTGCAGAGTTGCCCGGCCGATGAGCGCATCGTTCATGCGCATCTCGCAGGCGATCTCCCGCAGGTTTTCAAAGTTATAGGTGTTCTCCGCCCGGGCAATGATCCGTCCGTCCAGGGGCAGCAGGTCGATAAAAAAATCCGCCTTTTTTATTGCCACCAGCCAGCCCATCTGGTCCGAATCCAACCCCTGGGTTTTAATCCTGTCCCAGCCGTTGCAGACCCCGGCGGTCTGGGCGGCGATTTCCACCAGAATCAAGGGATGGACACCATTTTCTTCCCGGAGCGGCCAGGAAGCAAGCACCGTGGAGCCGGTCACAGCGTGGACGGAATCCACCGCCAGCACCTCGGCCACCAGCAGCATGGGGGGCCGGTGCGGCAGCAGGTCTTCAAGAGTCAGACCGGCAAGGATATCGGGTGATGATGGATCAGGTTTTGACACTGGCATAAAATACCTTATTTGTCGAGGGACGAGCAAAGATTATTTTTGCGGCAGCGGCTTCTTTTTCATGGACAACCATGCCCCAGCCGTAGATTGCGCTGCCAGGGCATGATAGTTTATCATGTTTTTTGTAAAACAAAAAAGAGCCCGGCACCAATAAAAAAAGCTATGTAGCCTATAAAGAGAAATTTTATGGTAAACAGCCCCGGTTTTACCGAAGTTTCATGGTTGAGATAGAGTTTATAGGCGATCAGGTTGGCCAGGGAACCGAACAGACTGCCGAAGCCACCGACACTTGTTCCCCAGAGTAACGCATGCCAGTTGCTTGTGAACCTGGCAAACAACAGGGCCGCAGGCACATTGCTGATTACCTGGCTGGCAAGGGCGGAAAGAATAAATATGTGCCTTGAATGCTGTATCTCCATTGCCAGCATGGTCTTCAGGTTATCGGCAAGTCCGAAAAAGAAGAAAAAAGAGATCAACAGGGCATAGTCAACTCGCAGGGCCTGTCGATCAAAAAATAAGCCATAGCCGATAATGATCAGGACCATAAATGTGGGCAGGACGTGGAGGACGATCAGCAGGGTGATGCTGAGCAGCAGCGAGTGGATGACGGCATGCTTTTTGTTTATTGCCTGCCCGGATATCTGATCGGGTGACCCTTTGACGCGGACGGCAAGAGACAGGGCTGTCATTATGATCAAAAAAACGCAGGTAAATGGCCAGATGGATGCAATAAAGCTGCTGAAATCAAGATGGTAAAACCAGTAGATAAATAGATTCTGGGGATTACCAAAAGGAGTCAAGGCAGAGCCGCCGTTGACGGCCAGAGCTTCGCCGATGATCAACAAATCCTTGCGGTCGATGGAAAGCTCCAGGGTTAAGGGTACGAGAATGATCAGGGCAACATCATTGGTGACCAGCATGGAAAAGAAAAAGGCCGCCAGTATCAGTTTCAGCGGTATAAAGCCGCCTTTTTCAAGGGATCGGGATATGCCGGTGATTATACCGCTTTGTTGTAATCCCTTGATGGAGATAAAGAGCGCATAAAGAAGAAACAGGATTTCTATTTCCTGAATCGAATAGCCGGGAAAATGCCGGTTAAACGCTGAGGTGAGCAGGAAGCCGACAGCGGAAAAAATCAGCAGCCATTCTTTCAGTAAAAAGGAAATCACAAGGGTTTTTTTCAGGTAAGGGATCCGCTTGCGCTGCAGTTGTTGAAAAAACGACCGTTAAATCAGATGACAAGGCCTCCAAGGCATAATATATACCATGAACGTAAATAGCTTCATAGGGCATAAATTATCCGATGGATGGAGAAAAGAGAGAATAAATGGATACATTGATTGAAGAGCTGAAAATCAAGCTCATTGATATTTTAAATCTGGCCGATGTTTCGCCGGAAGATATGGATGCGGATGCCCAGCTGGTGGGTGGCGAACTGGGTATTGATTCCATTGACGTGCTGGAGATGGTGGTCATGGTGGAAAAGGATTACGGGGTGGTGATCAACTCCCAGGAGGTGGGGGAAAAGGTATTTTCTTCATTGAACTCCCTAACTGCTTATATCCGGGATAACCGGGCAGAGGACGCTTGAAAAAAATTCCGGTGTACATCGCCGGGGCCGGAATCATCAGCGCCCTCGGCAGCGGTCTGGCCGCAACAGCGGCGGCGCTGCGGGAAAACAGCAGCGCCATTGTGCCGCTTTCTCTTTTTCCCCTGGTGCAGGGAGATTCTCTGCCGGTTGGTCAGGTGGGCGGTCTGGAAGATATGCCGGAGCTGCCCCGCACCCACCGCCTGGCCTTGACGGCCGCGCGGCAGGCCATGCAGGGGCGGAAGAATTCACCGGATGCGGTTATTATCGGCACCACCACCGGCGGCATGCTGGAGAGTGAACAACTGCTGCGCCACGGAATTGTTGATACGGCATCATATCGGTATCACGGCCTGAACACAGTGGCGCAAGTTGTTGGCGACGACTGCGGCTGTCGCGGCCCCATGTTGACCGTATCGACGGCCTGTTCGTCCGGGGCGGTTGCCCTGACCCTGGCCCTGCGGATGCTGAGGAGGGGCAGGGCGGAATGCGTCCTGGTCGGCGGAGTTGATTCCCTGTGCCGCCTTACCTATTTCGGCTTTCATTCCCTGCAGCTTGTTGACCGCAACGGCTGTCGTCCCCTGGATAAAAATCGGCAGGGTATGGCGGTTGCCGAGGGCGCGGCCATGCTGCTGCTGACAAACAGACGCCCGCAAAATCCCCTGGCGGAGTTGTTGGGAGCCGGTTTGTCCTGCGACGCCTGGCACCCGGCCGCGCCCCATCCACAAGGCGCAGGAGCGCTGGCTGCCATGCGGACGGCCCTTGCGGATGCCGGCATTAGCCCGGCGGATATCGACTATATCAATCTGCACGGAACCGGCACCAGGGAAAATGACCTGGCCGAGGCAAAAGCGGTGCGCAGTCTTTTTCCCGATCCGCCGCCGCTTTCTTCCATCAAGGGCGCCACCGGCCACAGTCTGGCCGCGGCCGGCGCCATTGAGGCGGTGGTTGCCGTCTTGGCGGTCAGACAGGGACTGCTGCCGGGGACCGTCGGTCTGGAGGAACCCGACCGGGACCTGCGTCTGCAGCCGCTGCGACAGGGCGAGGAAAAAAACGTCGACCTGGTGTTGTCCAATTCCTTTGGTTTCGGCGGCAATAACGGTTCCCTGGTGATCGGGCGGCCGCGGGCAGTGACCTCTGTTGCGGCTGCCGGGGCTTGTGATCCGGGCTGGTTGACCATTCATGGCGCAAGCTGTCTGACCGGCGCCGGCGGCCGTGATGCTACCATGGAGAAATTGCTTGCCGGGGAGAGTGTTGCCGGCAGGCCTGCGGATGATCAGGTCTCCCGGGGGCTGGATCCCGGCAAGATTCGTCGCCTGAAACGACTGCCCCGCATGGCCCTGAATCTCTCCCGGTCGGCGTTCGCCCATTGCGGCCCTGGGAATACCCCACGTTCGGTATTCATGGGCACCGGCTGGGGCGCCCTGTCGGAAACCCATGCCTTTTTAGAGCGGCTTGCCGAAACCGACGAGCGGTTTCCCAGTCCCACCGATTTTGTCGGCTCGGTGCATAACGGTCCGGCCGGGCAGGTGGCCCTCATGTTCGAAGCTACCGGCGCCAATATTACCACCAGCGGCGGTGATTATTCCTTTGAGCAGGCGCTCATTGCCGCAGATCTCATGCTGGATGAAGATGAGGCGGCCTTTGTCCTTGGCGCCGATGAATATCAGGAGAACCTGTCGCCGTTGTTTGACCCGTCGGCAAGGGGCGGGGCAAACCGGGCAGACGGCGGCTCCGCTTTTGTGGTCAGCCGTTCTCTGCCGGGTGGTCGTTGTCGGGTGCGCTCTGTTTTTTACGGGCCGGGTACTACGGATATGGAGTCTCTTGTCCAGGCCTGCGGCGGACAGGATTACCTGCAGCAGCGCTGCCGCCTGATTCTTGCCGGGATACCGGCGGCCGGATCAGCCGCCGGTGAAGAACAACTGCGGAAATTTCTTGCCCGGGTCAGGGCGGTGGTTCCGGTTTTCCGCTATCGGCGACAAATCGGCGAATTTGCCTCGGCAACTGCCGTCGCCGCCGTTCTGGCGGCAACCATCCTGGAGAAAGGAGACAGTGCAGACCTGTCGGCCGATGGGCGGCCGGTTTTTTCCGGTCATGATTCCATTTTCGTCCTTGGCCTTGGCGCCACCATCACGGTTATGGAGTTTACCCGGCCGTGAACATTCTGCTCATCTCGCCCAATACCCTGACTGCCCCCTATCCGGTGTATCCCATCGGCCTTGATTATGTGGCCGCTTCCGTGGCAGAGAATCACCGGGTGCGGATTGCCGACATGAACTGTCTGCAACTGGATGAACTGGCCGGGATTGTCAATGATTTTTCGCCCCGGATTATCGGAATTTCCTGCCGCAATATCGATAATACCGATGAGGGTGACAGCCGTTTTTTTATCCGGGAATATCGGCGGCTGGTTGACTGGCTCAGGAATCAAAGCGGGGCAATACTTGTCTGCGGCGGCGCCGGTTTTACCATTATGCCGGACAGAATATTTGCCGCCCTTGGTGTTGATTACGGCATAATAGGCGAGGGTGAACGTTTCGGCCTGCTGGTGGAGGCCATTGCCGCCGGCGATGAGCCAACCTCCATTCCTGGAATTATTGCCGCAGCGGGCCGGAACGAACCGCCGCCGCCCTGGCCGGAAGAGCCGCAGCGCGTCTTTGACCCCGGTCAG
>JALSNT010000620.1 GCA_026986885.1 Desulfobulbaceae bacterium | reverse complement strand
AATGGATATAACTGCAAAGGCAATGATAATTAATTTAGTCCTACTTACTTTCCACGCATCCCTTCTTCGATATGCTGCATTTTTTTCTTTTGAAGAAAGATGAAACTTCTCTGTAACAAGCAACGTTTGATCTTCAGAAAAATAACCTTTTTTCTTCGGCGTAGAAAGTAGCGTCGAAGAGGATAATTTATTGCTGGTGTCGGCGGAATTTTCCATTAAACAATACACCTGTTACAAAAAATACACTCAATTGAGTCTGTCCGACGAAAACGCAAGATCATGCGAAGGGACCTGCCCCTCTTTAAAAAAAAGTATGCGCCTAATACCGTAAAATACACTTAAAGTTGATCACGTTTGGGACATAAATATCTAAAGCATGCGAGCTTACACCTGACCTGAACACAGTTTATCACAGAAATCATCGGGAGTCCAAATGTACACTCTTTTTTTGCACCACAGGGAAACAAAGATCCTATGACTATCCAAAGTAATCCCATTCCTGTAAATGTCCAATATCCCCTAATTCGGACATGCCTACAAGACACCACAACTTAAACTTAGTCAGGCACAAAAAACTATCCCTTCTTTTTCCTGTCTTTTTTCTTTTTGATCTTTTTCCCGGCTTTTTTGGCTGCTTTTTTCTCGGCCTTCTTCTTACATTTTTCCTTGAGCAGCAGGGGACACTTACTGCAATGTTTTCCCTTTTTCAGATATTTTCCACAACATTTTTTTTTGGCCTTTTTTTGGCCTTTTTTCTTTCCCATTCCATAACTCCAAAGGTCGGCCAGCGGTCGTAGCGGAAAAATACGGCCGCCGACCCGTCTCCAATAGCAGTCAAAACATATTGGGGTAATCTTTATTTCTTGTCAGCTTTTTCTTTCGATGCCTTTTTCTCCGGTGTAGGTATATCTAAAAGTTCCACCTTAAAAATCAGCATGGACCCCGGCTCAATAACCGGTGGCGCGCCGCGATCGCCATAGGCAAGATCCGGGGGAAGGTACAATTCATAGGTGGAGCCGACATTCATCAACTGCAGGGCCTCCTGCCAGCCTGAAATCACCTGTCCGACCTGAAACACTGCCGGCTCATTGCGTTTATACGAGCTGTCAAATTCCTTACCATCCAGAAGAGTCCCCTTGTAATGCACTTTGACCATGTCATGGAGACCGGGTTTTTTCCCCTTGCCCTCTTTAATAACCTTGTACTGCAGACCGGACTTGGTAACTTTTACGCCCTCTTTCTTTTTGTTTTCGGCCAGAAATTTATCAGCGGCATCCCGATTCTTCTTTACCATGGCCACCGTTTCCTTGATCTGACGCTCCTGCTGCCGGGCGGCAAATTTTTTCTGTACCGCCGCCGCCTCCTCGGCTGTCATCAAAGGCTTTTTCCCGGTATAGGCATCGGATATGCCCTGCTGCAGAACCGTCAAGTCAAAATCTTCACCCAACCCTTTAAAATAAGCGCCAAGGTCCAGTCCCATGGCATAGCTGAGTTTTTGTTGTTCATTTTTGAACATATCCGCCTTATCCGCAGAGATGGCTGTTGTTGCCATCAACAGAACAAGACATGTTCCAATAACAATCTTCTGCATATTTTACTCCTTGTATGAGGATCTTTAAATATCCCACAACGAACATGCAATCGCAGTCCACCATGGGGAAAACACTGTCACTATCCCGGTGTCGCGTCAAGGATGAAACGACGTAATATTGCGTTATAGTTATTTTGTGTTACCTGTCCCCGGCTTTGAGCGCATAATTAAGTAACCGAAGCCGGGGACAGTATAGCACGAAACCGAACAAGTAAGGCGCATCGGAGCCGCCTTGACGCGATACTGGCCCGGAAACAGATTGGACAAATTTTTCAGATGGGGCGAAACGCTCAATTCAGGTTACAAAACTGCTAAAGAACAACCAGGGTTATGCCCCGGTTATACCGATTCAGATCACCATGGGTTGACAGGGTTGAGAAGCGGCGGAGGAGCTGACGACCAAGACCCGAGCGTGTGCTGAAATCCTCTCCAGGTACAACCTCGCCTACACGACCCTGGTGTTTATAATACTGTAATCGGCGGCGTACTGCATCTTTAATCGCCCCGCCCTTGCCACTGGATCCATATCCATGAATCAGAGTCAAGACACGAAATCCCTGTCTTCTGGAAGTCTCAAGCTCATTGTCAAGCCGGACCAAAGCCTGGGCCACGGTTGGGAGTCCACGCTCAAGATTGACCAGCCGGTGCATGTTGCCCGGCCTGCGGACGACTTTATTTTCCACAGTTGCCCCACAATAGGGGCAACTGGTCATCTGCAGATCAAAATCATTGCCGCAAACCTCACATAGTATCATGCCCTCAATCATCCTTACTGCCTGCGCACCTCAATAACTTCCGGCATCTGCTGCAGATGCATCTGCAACTGCTGCAGATGCTGCAGATCAGCCACTTCTACAATAATGCCTAACAGGACAACATTTTCCGCTGTTGTCCTGGACTTAAACTCCACAATGTCGGCATCATCAGCGGAAATCGCCCCACTGATTTCGGCGAGGATATTACGTTTATTCTCCACTCTTATGCGCAGTTCGGCCCTGTGCCTTACCGTACCGGCCGTCGACCAGGTAACCGGCAGTCGGCGCTGCGGATCCGTGGCCAGCAGATTCGGACAATCCGCTTTATGGATGGAGATACCGGAACCGGTGGTAATAAATCCCATGATTTCATCTCCGGGCACCGGCTTACAGCATTGACTTACCTTGACCAGCATATCGTCGATGCCTTCAATATCTATACCATCCCTGGATAATGATTTCTCTGCGGGTTCCTTCTCCCGGGAAATCTTTTCCAGCAATTCATCCTGCCGCTTCTGATTCTCCTGTTGACGGATTTTTTCCGGCTGCAGCGCCTTAAGAAGCTGCAGTAGAGTTATTTTACCGGAACCGACCTTGGCCAGCATATCATCCAGGCCATTGCAACGAAGTTTTTTGAGTAACTGACGAATTTGACCGGATTTAATGAGCCTTTTCAAAGTGACGTCATGCTTTTTCAGCTCACGCTCGCAGATTTCACGGCCAAGCTTCAATGATCGTTCCTTTTCTTCCCGCCGCAGCCAGTGACGGATCCTGGCCCGGGCCCTGCCGGTTTTGACTAATTGCAGCCAGGCCCGTTTGGGATGCTGATTCTTCGCGGTTAATATTTCAACGATGTCACCATTCTGCAACTCGTGTTTCAGCTGCACCAGTTGCCCGTTTACCTTGGCGCCGACACAGGAATCTCCAACTGCCGTATGGATGGCATAGGCAAAGTCAATGGGTGTGGAACCACGCGGCAACTCCCGCACCTCTCCGGTCGGGGTCAGGGCATAAACATCCGGCTCAAACAGCTCGCCTCGAACCGAGTCCATAAACTCGTTGGGGTCCTCCACTTCCTGCAGGGATTTGACCAGAGTTTTCAGTTCCTTAAAGAGTCGAGCATCACTGCCGGTGATTTTCTGCCCCTCTTTATAGGCCCAATGGGCGGCAACACCCTCCTGGGCTATACGATCCATCTCTTCGGTACGGATCTGAATTTCAATAAAATGACCGCGCGGACCGGCAACCGTGGTATGCAGCGATTGATAATTGTTCGACTTGGGGGCGCTGATAAAATCCTTGATGCGGCCCGGAACAGGCGTCCACTCGGCATGTACGGTCCCCAGGGTCTGATAGCATTCTTTAACGGTATTGACGATAATCCGAAATGCGACTTTATCGTACACTCGTTCCAGAGGAATATTCTGGACCACCAGTTTTTTATAAATGGAATAAAGGTGTTTGGGACGACCGATAATCCGTAATGGCAGGATATTATTTTCCTTGAGTTTACTTCCGAGAATCCCGATGACCTCATCCACATACGCCTGCCGCTCGGCCAGCGAACTTTCAAGACGGGAGGTGAGTTCCTGATGCTCGACCGGGAAAAGATAGGCAAAGGAATAATCCTCCAGTTCTCTTTTCATCCAGTCGATACCCAGGCGACTAGCCAGCGGCGCATACAGGTCCATGGTTTCACGGGCCACATGGCGGCGAAGCTCCTCGGGCGCCGCAGCAAGAGTCAGCATATCCTGCAGACGATCGGCCAGCCGGACCAGCAGGACACGGATATCCGCACCCATGGCTAAAAAAAGCTTACGGATATTTTCCGCCTGGTCAGCCAGCCGGGAATTGTATTGCACGTTGGTAATTCTGGTCGTACCATCGACGATATTGGCCACATCATGACCGAACCGCTTTTCCAGCTCATCCTGGGTAGCGACCCGCTCTTTCAATACCCCGTGCAGCAAGCCGGAAACAATGGTTTCTCTATCCATTTTCATTGATGCCAGGATAGAGGCAACCTCGACCAGATGTTGAAGATACGGCTCGCCGCAGGCGTGCAGTTTGCCGGCATGCCGTTCACCGGCAAAGACATAGGCGTCTTTCAGCGGCGTCAGATCAATCCCGTGCAGATAACTTGCGGCTATGGAATATAATCCCGTAAAATCAGACATCAGGTTTCCCGCACCTTTTTCAACTCATTGGTCACCATGTCCTCAATACCGGCGGCAGCTTCGGCAAAGGGGAGCATAATGGTCTCACCGGTTGCCCGCAGGCGCAGCTCCACCACTCCCTCTTTCTCATAGGTTTTACCAACCGTAACCCGGTATGGAATACCCAGAAGATCGGCATCTTTAAATTTGGAGCCGGGCCGTTCATCCCGGTCATCAAACAACACCTCAAGCCCACGGGCCTGCAGATCACTGTACAACTGTTCGGCAGCTCCGCTTACAGCCTCATTATTGAGGCCGAGGTTGAGGACAATGACCTGGAAAGGAGCCAGCGGCAGGGGAAAAACAATCCCGTTTTTATCATGGTTCTGCTCAATGGCGGCGGCAACAACCCGGCTGACCCCGATGCCGTAACAACCCATGACAAATGGTTTCTCCACCCCGTCCCGGTCCTGAAAGGTAGCCTGCAATGCATCCGAATAATTGGTGCCCAGTTTGAAGATATGGCCGACCTCAATGCCCTCGGTAAGCGACAGTTGCCCGCCGCAGACCGGACAACCGTCATTCGGGGTAATCTGACGCAGGTCACCGACCAGTTCCGGCTCAAAATCCCGCCCCGGATTGACCCCGGTAAGATGCATGCCCTTTTCATTGGCCCCGGCAACCGCATTCATCATGCGCATTACCTCCTGATCGGCCACCAGGCGGATGGGGATATCCACCGGACCGACATAACCAACCGGCAGTTTCGTCAGTTTCCACACCTCAGCATCATCAATGGTTTCAATCTCGGAGACACCAAGAAGATTTTTCAGTTTTACATCCTGTACCTGCCGATCGCCCCGAACCAGGGCTGCCACCGGCTCTCCGTCCGCCAGAAATATCATGGTTTTGATGATATCCGCCGGGGTAACCTTTAAAAAATCGGCCACCCGATCCACCTTTTTCATGCCCGGGGTTTTCACCCTGGTCAAGGGTTGCAATGCGTCCTGTGACGGCTCGGCATCGGCAAGAACCACGGCCGCCTTCTCCACATTGGCCGCATAGTCACAATCATTGCAGATAACCAGGGTATCCTCGCCGGTATCGGCCAGCACCATGAATTCATGGGAATAGGAACCGCCGATGGAACCGGTATCCGCCTCGACAGCCCGGAATGAAAGCCCGCAACGCCGGAAAATGCGATGGTAGGCCTCCTTCATGATCTCATAACTCTTTGCTGCGCCCTCATCATCAGCATCAAAGGAATAGGCGTCCTTCATGACAAATTCCCGGCCACGCATCAATCCGAACCGGGGCCGAATCTCATCGCGAAACTTGGTCTGCACCTGATAAAGATTTATCGGCAGTTGCCGATAAGACTGCAGCTCACGACGGGCAATATCGGTAATGACTTCCTCATGGGTCGGCCCAAGGCAGTAGTCACGTCCATGGCGGTCTTTAAAACGTAACAGTTCCGGACCATATTTCTGCCAGCGGCCCGACTCCTGCCAGAGGTCGGCAGGCTGCACCATGGGCATAAGCAGTTCCTGGGCACCGGCACGGTTCATCTCTTGGCGAACAATGGCCTCCACCTTTTTCAGGGCCAGCAGGCCAAGGGGAAGATAGGTATACAGACCGGAAGTAAGTTTACGGATACAGCCGGCACGCAACAGGAGCTGATGGCTGATGACCTCGGCCTCGGCCGGGGTTTCTTTGGTGGTAGGTAACAGGAGTTTTGAATAACGCATAATGGGATAACAGGTATGGGTTATTTTCGTCTTATGAGAATCAATGTGGGGTTATTGTCAGGATGAAAAGTACGTCAGACAAGATCAGACATTACCGGACCGAAGGAAACAAATCAGATGCACACCAGTTGTACAGGATAAAAAATATGTCATGTCAAAGGAAAAGATATGAATGTATGCTGAAACAACGGTATTCCTCTGCCGGCGACAAAGGACGGCCCATCTGCAGGCCGGAAAAAAATGTACACCATCGCTGGAACAAGGAGTTCTTATTGATCGTCATCAAAAACGATGGCAGCGCCCGTTGACAGTGCCTCCGCCGTTTTTCGCCTGGCGGAAGTCAAAATGCGTTGCACGGTCCCCCGGGAAACGCCCATCTTTTCACCTGCCTGTTCCTGAAAAAGGCCTTCAAAATCACACAGGCGCAGGACCTCCAACTCGTCCCGGTACATGGTAATTTTCTTCAGCTCGGGCATGGTAATTCCGGTAGGCTTAAAGGCCCTGCAACAGACCTTGCCCTCGCAACGCCGACTTTTTTTGGGACGGGGTGACATGTTAGCTATTAACTCCGTTCAGCAAAATGATACCTCCCTAAGGAAGCGCATACAACCTGACTTTATTCTGCACTACCGCCTTTTCCGCATAACTCCTTCCAACCTTAGTTGAACGA
>JALSNT010000619.1 GCA_026986885.1 Desulfobulbaceae bacterium | reverse complement strand
GCCCTTTGGACTACTCCTCGCTGCTGAATTTTTGTGTTTGCCAGCCGCAGCCGCTCCACCAGCTCACGATCGGTATCCAGGTTGGCGGCCAGGTAATAGCCCTTTTCATTCATCAGCAGCACCGGCACAACATCATTCATGGAATGACCGGTATCCGCCAATGCCCTGGCCATGGTAAATTCATTACCAGTGATCAAATCTCCCCTCCCTTTCAAAAAAACCCGCATTTGCTCTTTTTTATTCCGGGTGACAATAAGCTCACGGCCCGGAGACAGACCAAGATCTTCCAATTTTTTGGTCAATGCGTACCCCAGGATGACCACTGTCGTATATTTGTCAAGGTCGCTCGTACCGGCAACTTTTATATCATTTCTACCGGCAAGTCTGTACAGGTAGGTTCGTTTATGAAGGATGGGGCCAATCCATCGAAAGAGATTTTCCCGATCCGGCGTCCGGTTAATTGTATAGACGAAACTGCCTGGGGTACGGAGCACGTTGAGATAGGTTCGTTTCCAGGGAAAGGAGCGAATATCGGGTTGTAAACCTGCCTCATGAAAAATCGAACGAACTATATCGCTGGCAATCCCGACAAACCTGCCATTTTCCGTGTAATGTACAGGCGCCAGTTCTTCCGTAAAAACAACAGGATTATCACCGGATGCGCATCCGGCACCGGCATAGCAAAAAAACAGCAACAAAAAAACCGCCGAAAAAATACCTAAACGATTGATGCTGTAAAAAAACCTGTTTAACCCGTCCCGTGATAAATAAAATGAATAACGCATCTGCCGGCTCCTTACCGAATCTTTACACAACATATTGAAATATCGCTACAATATCATATAAAAATTCCGGTAACAAGTGGATATATTATGTACCGGCACCAAGATCAATCAATGGCCCCGGCTCGGCCTGACGGGCCAGCACAGGTTGCCGGCTGGCAACAGTATCACCCAGACGGCCGACGGCCCGCATAACCAGATCAGGATGATTATTAGTCTCGCTCAAATGGGCCAGAACAAGGGCCTGCAATGGTCCCTGCAGGCTGTGGATAAAAGAGGCGGCATCACCGTTGGCCAGATGACCGTGACTTGAACGTACGCGCTGCTGAAGAGAGAGGGGATAAGGACCCTCCTGCAACATTTGCGGGTCATGATTTGCCTCAAGAATCAGGCCATGGCATTGACCCAGCAGATATTGCATAAGTTTTGTAATCCGCCCCGTATCCGTGCAATAGCCGAGGGTCAACCCATTATTTTCAAGAATGAACCCGACCGGATCAGCGGTGTCGTGGGAAACACCAAAGGGATGGATTCTACACTCCAGGAGATCAAACGGCGTACCGGTATGGAATTCATAAAAGGCAAAGAGTTTTCCCAGCTTTTTCTCAGCCGCTTTCATGGTTGGAAGATTGGCATACACCGGCAGATTATAGCGACGGGAAAGTACACCGACACCGGCAATATGATCATTATGCTCATGGGTAACAAGAATTGCCCCGAGTTGTTCCGGTGTTCTATCTATAATGGCCAGTCGTCGGGCAATTTCCCTGCCGGAGAAGCCGGCATCAATAAGGATGCCCCCACAGCCTGTCTCGACATAGGTACAGTTACCACGACTGCCGCTGCCTAACACACAAAATTTCATCCCGTTTTTTCCCTGAGGAACAGGTAACATAGAGTCCTATTTCCCGGTATGGCCGAACCCCCCGGCACCACGTTCCGTATTCTCCAGCTGATCTACAGGTTGTACAATCATCCGACAGACCGGGGCCAGCACCAACTGGGCTATCCGATCACCACGATGAATAACATATGATTTTTTACCCAGATTGATTAACCCAACCTTGATTTCACCCCGATAATCGGCATCAATGGTTCCCGGCGCATTGATAACGGTAACTGCGTGCTTAATCGCCAGCCCGGAACGGGGCCGTACCTGCAGCTCATAGCCAGAGGGCAGAGCAACAGCAAAACCGCTGGGAATCAACGCCGTTTCTCCCGGCAAAATTTCCACGGTTTGTTCAATGGCCGCACCAACGTCCATGCCCGCTGATTGTTGCGTTGCATACTCCGGTAAATGAAGATCCCGACACTGCTCCGGATCCAACCAGCAAAATGGAACCTTAATCTCCCGCGTAGCTTCCATCATCTTAGAATTACTCCAATAATTATCAACAGGAATTCCTTGCCCCGTTCGATAGTACGAAAAAAAGCCGATCCCCTGCCCAGGAAATCGGCTGTTGCTGCATACCATAAACAAAAAACAACAGGATGCCTATTCTTCTCCCTCTTCCAGGGCCGCCTTCCGGCTCAGACGTATCCGACCGCGACCATCAATATCAAGAACCTTGACACGTACCTTATCCCCCTCATTCAGAACATCGGTCACCTTGCCCACCCGTTCTTTCTTCAGTTCGGAAATATGTACCATGCCGTCGGTACCGGGCAGGATCTGGACAAAGGCGCCGAAATCCTTAACCGTTTTGACTACACCCTCATAAACCCTGCCGATTTCCGGCATGGCGGTCATCTCCTCAATGTGCCTGACCAAAGCTTCACCCTGCTCGGCATTGGTGGAGAAAATCTTGACGGTGCCGTCATCTTCAACATCAATCTTAGATTCATACTCGGCGGTCATTTCACGAATAATTTTGCCGCCGGGGCCGATAATGTCACGAATCTTATCCGGATGAATCTTAATCGTCAGGTACTTGGGCGCATATTCGGAAACATCCTGCCGTGGAGAATCAATGGCCTCCTCCATTTTGGAGAGGATATGCAGACGACCATTTTTTGCCTGTGACAGAGCCCTGCCCATGATTTCCCGGTCAACACCGTCTATCTTTATATCCATCTGCAGGGCGGTAATACCGTCCCTGGTTCCCACAACCTTGAAATCCATATCGCCCAGGTGATCCTCATCACCGAGGATATCGGTCAGGACAACAATCTTATCACCTTCCTTGATAAGGCCCATGGCCACGCCGGACACAGGACTTTTAATAGAAACACCGGCATCCATCAGGGCAAGACTACCACCGCATACCGTTGCCATGGAAGACGAACCGTTTGATTCCAGCACCTCGGAAACCACCCGCATGGTATAGGGAAATTCATCGGCAGCGGGCAGGACGGCCTCAATACCGCGTCGGGCCAGTGTACCATGACCGATATCTCGACGGCTCGGTCCTCGCATGAACCGCACCTCGCCGACACAAAAGGGAGGAAAGTTATAATGGAGCATAAAACGACGATAAACGTCGCCGGACAACCCTTCAAGATGTTGCTCATCACGCTCGCTGCCAAGGGTGGCAATAACCATGGCCTGGGTTTCACCGCGGGTAAAAAGGGCGGAGCCATGGGCGCGCGGCAAAACACCGACCTCACAGGAAATAGGACGGACATCCTCAAAACCGCGGCCGTCAAGTCGTTCGCCTTTCTCCACTATCCGTTCCCGCATGATGCGTTTTTTAAAGGCAGAAAGCAGGTCAAATACTTCTGATTCCCCCTCATACTCCTCTTCGTCAAGCCCGGCAAGAACCTCGTCTTTCAGCTGATCATAGCGATTGTTCCTGGCCATCTTGTCAGCCGTGGTAACGACTTCTTCCATACCGGCGGCGGCAAGTTTCTCCACCTTGGCCTGCAGGTCCTCGTCAATGGCCGGAGGAATCACTTCACGTTTTGTTTTACCGATCTCCAGACGCAGGCTATTCTGCAGTTCAATAAGCGGCTGCATACCCTCATGGGCGAAAAAGATAGCCTCAAGAACTACATCTTCAGCCAGCTCTCCGGTTCGACCTTCGACCATGACCACCGCCTTTTCCGTACCGGCCACCACCAGATTCATCTCTGATTTTTCCAGCTGTGTTTTGGTCGGGTTGAGCAGATATTCACCATCTACATAGCCGACTCGGGCGGCGGCAATCGGTCCCTGCCAGGGGATATCCGATATGGCAAGTGCAGTTGAAGCACCGTTCATTGCCAGAATATCCGGATCAATCTCCTGATCTGCCGAAAATACGGTAATTATCACCTGGGTTTCACTCATGTAACCCTTGGGGAAAAGCGGTCGGAGAGGCCTGTCGATCAGGCGGCAGGTTAGTACCTCTTTTTCACTGGGACGACCGATTTCACGACGGAAATAACTGCCCGGAATACGGCCGGCGGCATACATTTTCTCCTGATATTCAATGGTCAACGGTAAAAAGCCCATATTTTTGCTCTTTTTTTCCGCTACCGCCGTAACCAGCACCATGGTATCTCCGCAGGTTACAACAACGGAGCCACTGGTCTGCCTGGCCATTTTACCGGTCTCGAAGGCTATGGTTCGGCCACCGATATCGGTCTCAACTTTTTTCTGCATACATACTCCTGTCTCGGCCATTGCCGATTAATGAAAGATCTTTTATGTCCACCCTGGAAAATCGTTTTCCTTGAACAGTATTGATCCTTTTAGCTGTAACAAAAGGCGGAAATCAGAGGTCGGATAACAGTCTAATTTCCGCCTGCCGCGCACATAACTGAGTCTGTTGATTTAATAGGATTTTCGTTCAAGATCGAGGCATACGAAAAATTTTACCACAGGCCGAATATTCCCAGGATAAAATTTTTCGTATAACAAAGAGATTTGGAAAAAATACATTAAATCAACGGCCTCATAACGTAACCGTTCACCCAGATACTGTTTCGCCCGCATTACCTGCATAATGTAAACGTTTACCAGTGCCCCACGGAGTCTTCGCTTACCTATTCGTTCAAGCAGGCCAACGAGTCAGGTAAGCGAGCGCAGCGAGACTCCGATAGCCCGCTATGTGAGGTGGCCTGATCGGACGAAGATGGGGTGCTGGTGAACGTTTACCCTCATAACTGCGGTTGACTACTATTATATCCTCTGTTTCATAGTTTGTTGTGCCACTATGGCATGATGGTTCAGCTGCTGAAAATCCCTTCGGGGTATGGGCCTGCCCATTCCAGGGTGAGGGAACATATTCATTGTGACCGGCCGATCCGGTCCAGCCATACTGGTTTGTTCGAAGATGGTCCCAATAAAAATAAACGTCGGACGATCTTTATGATACCTAAATTGAGCGATAGAGGACGAAAAGCCGTTCCTGCCGAAATCCTGGCGGGTACGTTACTTCCGTATTCCAAGTTTTTGAATCAAGCTGCGATACTTGGCAATATCCTTTTTCTGCAGATACTTTAAAAGACTGCGTCGCTGGCCGACGAGTTT
>JALSNT010000618.1 GCA_026986885.1 Desulfobulbaceae bacterium | reverse complement strand
ATTACCAATAAAGAAAGCAGACAAAGGTAGTGGTTGCTGTTTGTCCGCTTTCGTTCCACTCAAGCAGACCTACAATGTTCATTTTCTTGTTTTTTATGACAGAAAATGAGGAGTAAGGCACTAATTAAAACCCATCACAGAACACTACTCCCCGGAGTCTGCGCTTACCTGTACACCTGTGCACTTATTATACGAATTCAGGGGCCATGTAATAATATGATTTTTACTTTTTACGAGTTCATCACATTTCACCTGCAACACTTTTAGGGTAACTCCTGTATAATTATTTATCTTTTTAATTTACAGGTCAATGAAACGTTCCAGTAGGATTTCATCAACATCCCGGTTAACGCTGACAAATAATAAAGCTTAAGCTATGAAGAAAACTATTTTTTTATATTGCAGTTTCCTGGTTTTCCTTTTTTCCTTAGTGGTCACTGCGCCTGCGGAAAAAATAACCGATCCTGCTGCCCTGGTCATTGAGAAACTTAATACAGTCCTGGTTGAGTGTATGCAACGCAGTGATGAACTGGGATATGGAGGACGATACCGGTTACTTGAGCCGGTTATGAAAAAATCTTTTTATTACTCGCTTATGGTTAGAAAATCAACCGGTTCCTTCTGGAAGGATATGACTGAAGAACAGCAAAAGGAGCTGCTTGAAAAATATATCACCTGGTCAATCGCTACCTATGCCGATCGATTTTCCACCTATAAATCTCAGCAATTTATTGTTGTTTCCACAGAACCCGTACACAAAAAGTACAGACGGGTAATTGTTCACATTGTCAAAAAGAACAAGAAAAAAAGGATACTTGAATATCTGCTTATCGAGGATAAGGCCACCGGGGCATGGAGGATCATTGATATTCGGGTTAAGGGCGTCAGCCAGCTGGCGCTTACCCGGGCACAGTTTAAATCAATATTAAAAAAACAGGGTGTGGGCGGTCTGCTCAAGCTGCTGGATAAAAAGATAAAAAAAGTGACTCCACCCAGCGTGACCGGAGAATAATCAGAGATGTTTTGCCCCGTTGTTTTTACCACATATTCGTAACTCAAGATATGCGGGCAGGATCAGCAGGGTGGAGATAATCATCATGGCAACGCTTATGGTCAGCAGTTTGCCCATCCCGGCTGTTCCTGCGTGATGCATAAAGGAGAGAGTGCCGAAACTCATAATCGTTGTCAGAGAGCTGAATAAAACTGCGCGGGCCGTACTGGTTTCCAGGATATGGGTGTTGATGCCGGAGAGTTCTTTTATTCGCTGGATGACATGGATTCCTGAGTCAACGCCGATACCTAATAATAACGGAACAATAATTATATTGGCGAAGTTGAAGGGAATTCCGAGCAGAACGGCAATGGCCATGGTGTAGCACAGGGCCAGCAGCAGGGGAACAAGGACCAGCATGACTTCCCGCCAGCTGTTCATCACCAGACGCAGGAAAACAGCGATCAGGACAAGGGCCAGCAGCGAGGCGGTCCTGAAGGCTGAAACAATGGTCTTGCCTGCCATCAATACGGTGACCGGCTGGTCGGTGGCGGTTGGCGCAATCTTGGTGACCGCATTGACGAACTGTTTAAGATTTTTCAGGTTGCGCAGGTCATGTTTGGGAAAAACCTGGACTCTGTACCTGCCGCTTTTGGAGCGATAACGGGTGGTAAGGGCCGCGGGCAGGTCGGCAATTTTAACCGGCTCCGCCTCGGTCAATGTATGCATACGTTTAAGCAGGAGGCTGAGATTCGGCAACAGGGCCTGGTTAAGTCGATCCAGCAGCCGGCCGTTGCCGCCCGGGACCGTGAGCAGTTTGCTGAATGTATGCAGCGTTGTTGCCAGTTGTGTTATCGTTGTCACCACCTCTGGTGTCTGATTCTCATTTTTTTTCCGTTTGTCCAGCGCTTTTATAAAGTCATCAAGGGCCTGTTTGTCCCGTTGGTATTGGCCATTATCAGGATTTACTTTTTGTTGAGCAACGGGCGGCAGTACCAGACCCATGTCCTCAATCTGCCCCAGCTTCTCCTCTTGATTTTTGGGGATAAAACTATCCAGAGTAAGCACGGAGCGGACTTCAGGCAGTTTGCGCAGGCGTGCCGCCAGCTGTTCTGCCTTTTTACGGTTCACGGCTGTAATGGAAATCGTCCAGGGTGATGTCTGTTCATCATCAAACAGCTGCATGACGACACGAATCGGCTCTGAACGTTGGTCGGACATGTGGAAGGGATTGGTATCAAAACTTACTTTCGGTAACAGGGCCATGGAGGCAAGAGCTGCCACGGCGGCAGTGACAACAATGGGTAGCGGATACTTGATGAGAAGGCGGGCAATGGAGGTACCAAACGACAGGGCCAGCGTGAAATTTTTCTTTTCCGGCAGCAGAAACATAATCGCCGGCAGTATGGATACTGAGGCCAGCAGGATAAAAAACATTCCTGTCCCTGAAATCAGACCAAGCTCGGAGGCGCCGACATAGGCCGTCGGCACAAAGGCATAAAAACCAATGGCTGTAGAAATGGCGCATAACAGCAAGGTGTTGCCGGTACTGCGGACCGCCTCGGCAACTCCATCTCTGTGCGGAAGTCCCCGGGAGAGTAATTCCCTGTAGCGTAAACATATCTGAATACCATAATCAATGCCGAGGCCGATAAAGAGAACCACAAAGGTAACTGAAATCATATTCAGTCTGCCGACTACTAAAATCGCAAAGGCGATGGTCCAGGCAAGGCCGACCAGCAGGGTTGTCAGTCCGGCAAACACGAGTCGGGCGGAACCGAGTCCAAGATAGAGGATAATCCCCACCAGAATAAACGAGACAATGGACGCGGTGGTTATGTCCCGGCGAACACTGCGCAGATCCTCATAGTTGATAACAGGTTTACCGGTAATACCGATATGGATGCCGTATCTCTTTTCAAGATGGAGCGAGGAAGCCGTTTGTCGTATGAGGGTGACCGCTTTTTTAGCCGGATTGACCGTCTGATAATTGAGTTCCGGCTGCAGGAGAATAAATTGTTTGTTATGGGAGAATTTTTTGTTGGCCAGCATCAGTTGCTGCCAGGACATATCTTTTGTTTTACCCTGTTCAACATCGGCGATGACATCGGTCAATTCCCTGAAGAGCTGCAGAAGTCGGGTGTTTTCAGCCAGTGAGATATCGGGGGAAGTGACAATCTGCTTAAGGACGGAAAAGAGACCGGCCAGGGAGAAATCCTGCGATAACAGGGCCAGAAAAGGCTGCATTTCCATCAGGGTGTCTCCCTGCTGTTCCAGCTCCTTGTCGTTGAGATACAGGAGGCCGTTTTTGGCCCAGAAGGTTCCGCTGCCCGGGGTGTAGACGTATCTGAAAGTTGCCTTTTCCTTGCGTAGCCGCTCGGCCAGCAGGTCACGGGCGCGGCTGACATCTTCCGGTGTTTTCCCTTCAACGACAACAAGGATTGTGCCGACCAGCTCGGGAAAGTCGGCATGATATTGTTGTACGACCTGCCGGAAGGGAAGATCTTCAGCGATCATTTTGGTTAGATCAGTGTTGATCTTGAAATTTTTTACGGTAAAAAAGAGGAGAACGCAGGTTATCGTCAGGCTGACGGCAAGGAGACTGCGGGCATGGGTTATAACAAACCTGATCCACCAGTCCGGAATGCAGGGGCTGTTTTTTTTAAGACATCTCAACACAATTTATACCTCTTTACCGGCAGTTGCCTGCCGTTGATATCGATTCTCATGGATAAACCACCAGAGCAGGCCGGGCAGGCCCACCATTAGTTCCCGGCAACGTTTGGCCAGGGCAAGGGCCATGATACCCTCGCCGCTCAGGCCGAGGAGGGAGCCGATGAGCAGCAGACTGCCGTCCTGGACTCCCAGGCCGCCGGGGATAAAAAAAGCCGCGCTGCGAAAGGCCGTACACAGACTTTCCAGGATAATGGCATCGCCAAAGGTTATGGGTGTTCCGGCAAAAAAAAGAAACAGCCAGTTTTCACCGGATTTGGCAATCCAGGCAACAAGTCGCCAGCAGAGGCAGGAAAACAGGTTGTTTTTTCGGTTGTAAATTTCATTGACTTTAAGATCAATGTTGCGGGCGCCATCTGCAAAAAATGAGGCCTTTTTTACATGAATTCTGCCGGCGCCGGCAGCCAGAAAACCAAAGAACCCTGCCCGCTGGCTGATGAAAAAACCACCAATGGCGGCAATTGCCACCGCCACCCCGATGACGATGGAGAGAGAGTCTCCGTAATTTTGTGTTTTCTGCAGTAGAAAATAAAGGCCGATTACGGTAAAGAGAATCTGGGTCGTCAGGCCAAGGGTAAAGTCGACCATGACAGTGGCTCCGGCCTCGCCGCCGGTTTTTTTCTGCCTGCCGATTATTCTTGCCCGCACAACATGACCGCCGATCTGGGCTACGGGAAACAGGGTGTTGACGGACTCGGCAAGCCAACGGGCAAGGAAAAGATCCTTCAGCAATGGTCTGTGTTTGCCGGCAAACAACTGTCCCCAGCCAAAACCGTCCAGGGCAATGGGGATAATCCTGTAAACGCCTAACCAGATGATATTCAGGCCGACCAGGGAGAAAACTGTTGCCACCCCGCCGATATCCTGTTTCCGAACAAGCCAGGCCAGCGTAGTCAGGCCGAAAATCCCAAAGCCAATGGTTGTCAGGCGACTTTTCTTCATATGCAGCTGTTTCTTTCTTGACGAGCGGCCCTGTTTACGAGCATATTCTGCGGCAACATCGAAGGGCTTATAATTATTACAGTCAAGGTATCCAATGTATTTTCATTATCCAACATTTTTCAAGCTGTTAGCATTAACTTTTTCCCGGAAATATTTTTCCCCGCGCCATGCGGCTCTGGTAATACTTTTTATATTTCCTTTTCTTATTCTCAGATCTTTTGTCCTGTGCATGCGGGCGCTGGATCATGTTTTTTTCCCTGATTTCAAGAACCAGCCGGTGCGGTCGCCGATTTACATTATAGGTAATCCGCGCAGCGGTACGACTTTTTCCCACCGGCTGCTGGCCCTGGATGAACAGTTCACCTGGTTCAAACTCTATCAGACGATTTTTCCGGCCATCACCTGTTATAAATTTTTTGCATTTACCGGCCGGCTGGATCGGGCCGTCGGCAGTCCCGGTCGCCGTCTGTTGTCGGTTATCAGCAACCGGGGCTTTAAGGGGTGGGAAACTATCCATAAAACCGGGCCGGAAAAGGCGGAATCCGATGAAATGCTGTTTATGTATGCCATGCTCAGCCCGCTGCTGTTCCTGTTATTTCCCTTTATAAAGGAGATGGACAGTGCCGCCTTTGTTGATTGTATAGCGGAAAAATCGCAGGAAAAACTCATGGCCTATTACAAAAGTTGTCTGCAGCGTCATCTCTATGCCGCCGGACCCGACAAAATACTGCTGCAGAAAGTGGCCCTCATTGCCGGACGCATCCAGACCATTCACAGCCTGCTGCCCGATATGCGCGTCGTACATCTGATCAGGGATCCGGCCCAGTCAATTCCTTCTTTGATTTCCATGTTTGAGGTGACCTGGAAATCACTGGCGCCCCATGCCGTTGATAACGGTCGAGCCTGCCGGGAAATGGCCGATCTTATCTGTAACTATTACCTCCATTTGCATGCGGTGGAAAAAGAGATTCCCCATGAGTATCTGTTCAAGCTTCACTACCCTGATCTCGTTGCCGATCCCAGAGCGGCTGTGCATGCTGTTTACGCCCATTTCGGCCTGGAAATGCGTCCTGATTACGATGCCCTGCTTAATCGGGAGATGCAGCGGGCAAGGACCTATACCAGCAGACACCAATATTCTCTGGAACAGTATGGATTAAATAAAGAGATGATTCACCGGCGCCTTGAACCAATTTATCAGGAATATGGTTTTGAGTTGTAAAACATGTAACCGTTAACCAAGATGCTGTTTCGCCTGCATTACCTGCATAACGTTTACTAAAACATTATGTTTTTTGTTTGAGATATTCAAGGTGCCAGCCCACTGCTTCGTGAATAGTTTTCTCAAGGTCTCCGGGCTGATGGCCAAGGGTTTTCCAGGTCCAGCTACCGTCAAAGGCCATTGACCGGCGGCAGAGTTTGACGCCGGTTATTGAACTTTTTGGAGTTCTGCCGGTGAGACGGCCATAATAATGTTCCACATAGCTCCAGACAAGTGCTACCCGATAGGGGACTTTCAGCTTTGGACAGGGCCGGCCGCTTTCTTTGCTTAAAAGTTGAAAAAATTCGTAAATAGACAGGTTATAACCGGAGAGGATGTAGCGGCGGCCCGGCTCTCCTTTTTCTGCAGCCAGCCGGTGCCATATCGCCATATCGCGCACATCGGCAAAATTCAGCGTGCAGTCAAGGTAGCCCGGAATCTTTTCCAGGAGAAAGTCGCGAATCATGCGGCCCGGTGGAGTCAGGTTTCTGTCTCCCGGTCCAATGGGCAGGGTGGGGCAGACAACAATCGCATTCATTCCGTCTTTTACCGCCTGAAATACTGCCTGCTCCGCTAAAAATTTTGAACGGCAGTAGGGACCTAACATGTCTTTTAGCTGTGGATCGGCTTTTTCCGTTACAGGTTCATTGCCGTGCGTGGGTGCCAGAATTGATTCCGTACTGGTAAAGACCAGACGAGAAATGTTCTTTCTGCGGGCGGCATCAAGGACATTGAGTGTCCCCTGATGATTGATTTTTTCAAAGGTGCTTACCTCCCTGGCCCAGAGCATGGGGATGCCGGCCAGGTGGTACACCGTCCGGCAGCCCTGCATGGCCCCGGTAAGATCTTCCGGTCGAAGAATATCGCCGCGCATCATTTCATTCGGTTGTTCCGGCATATCTTCGGGAAAAGGGTCTCTGTCAAAGACTCTCACTTGCTCATCGTTTTTGATGAGTTCCCGGACCAGATGGCTACCGATAAAGCCGCTTCCGCCAATAACAAGGTTCATT
>JALSNT010000617.1 GCA_026986885.1 Desulfobulbaceae bacterium | reverse complement strand
GGGTAGGCCGTTGCGGCGCGGCTGATCGCTTTTCAGAGTGGAAAGAAGTAGGTCTCAATACCCTCTCAAACGGGTAGGCCGTTGCGGCCCTGGGAATTATGTATATGTCTGCACTCGTTCAGGTCTCAATACCCTCTCAAACGGGTAGGCCGTTGCGGCCTGAGATGAGGATACGACGAGCGCAAAATACCAGTCTCAATACCCTCTCAAACGGGTAGGCCGTTGCGGCGTACAACTCAGGTTACAATGAGCCTGACCACCGATGTCTCAATACCCTCTCAAACGGGTAGGCCGTTGCGGCAATTCCTCTGTAGCTTTTAATTTCGGTTCTAAGGTCTCAATACCCTCTCAAACGGGTAGGCCGTTGCGGCGAATTACTCAGAGCTTCTAAATTACAAGCACTTAGTCTCAATACCCTCTCAAACGGGTAGGCCGTTGCGGCTGTGGATTAGGAAATACCCATTCCGATTTATGAGTCTCAATACCCTCTCAAACGGGTAGGCCGTTGCGGCTGTCAAACTAAAAGAAATATACCGTATTTCCAGCTTGTTGTACAGACGCGATTTTTTCCGTCGGCTTAAGGCAAACGGGAAAAAGGCGGATTTTTTTGGTAGCCGATAAAAAAATACGTTATAATTCCAGCATAATACACAGAAAAAACAAGCCGCGCGAACCTGTTTTGCCAAAATAGCCATAAAAGCACGCAATAACCGTTCGATACAGCCTGACCGGCAAATGTCCGCCCATGGTTCGCGGAGCCTGTTAAAGAGGCGATGAGTATGCTGTGGTGTAAATCGTCATCAAATTTCCAGCAATTGATAACGTCCAAAGCCCTTGCCTGCCTGTTTGCCGACACCGAGCCATTGCCCGAGATACAGCCAGGGCCAGAGTTCTTCCAGGCCGGCAAGGCGCATGGTGCACCACCCTGTTATTGCCTGGAAGCGTTTAGCATTGTCCCGGCAACCATAATTTTTTTGAATTACAAGATCACCATCAAGTAACAGCGGCTGGTTTGCCAGATTCTTCAGATGGCGGAAATCCACAGGCAAGACAGCGCCGGCATAGATGGTATGCATGAGTGATATCCGGCGAATGCATTGCATCAGCAGGTGGAAACCGGCAAAATCTTCACTGTGTCTTTTGAGCAGATAGGGTGACAGAAAGGTAAATTGTAACGAATCCGGCGCTGTGGGGATGCGTACCGGTCGCGGTGGAGATTCGGCCGCAGTTTCGCCGTTACCCGGCAACAGCAGCCTGGGCAGGAGATCAGGAGAGGAATGGATCACCTGTTCCAGTGCAAATCCGGCTCTCTTGCGTCCCAGGCCACATTCACCGGCGCAGGCCATGGCCTGAATAATTGAAGGCAACCATTTTGCACCGCTGCCGACCAGAATGATTTCAGCGGAAAATGTGTGTCCGGCTGGAACAGTGACCCGGAAATCCCGGATCGTGCTGCGGAAAACCAGGGGCGGAGGAACAGTGGTCATGTTCCTGCTTAGAGCATGCATATCATTCCCCCTCCTATGAAACCCCATGAGCAAGGCTCCATACGCACAGGAAAACCTGTCGGAACATCCGGAGCAGGCGGACTGTTTCCCTCTACTGCAAACCATGCGGCGCAGGGCCAGACCAAAAACACTGCGCCAAAGGGGATCGGCAAAACCGGGCAGGGAGACCCGGTCAATGGCCCGGAAAACAAATTTGTATTCTGCAAGGGGAAGAGATACGTTCACGGTCGATCACCCGCAGCAGCCTGCACACTCCCGTCATCATTTCCGCGACAGGACGGTGTTTCAGGTTCGAGAATTTTACTGAGTTCTTCAGCAAGCCCTGCAAGCGATTCTCTCACTTGTTTGACATTTTTTCCATGTCCGCCCTCCGGGCAACTTTCCTTATCCATTTTTTGCCACCAATCCACATATCGCTGTAGCTGGTAGCAGGTTAAACGGACCGGCCGGCAATCCCCGCCATGCAGGTGTATCTGGTGGGCCAGAGTCCTGGCCTTCTTTTCAGAAATGCCATCCATACTGCTGTCTCCGGCATTATCATTTTTCCAGGCTCCATACCTGAGAAGGTACAGTTCCATTTCACTGGCAGCGGCCCATATCCAGAATTCACTTCCGGTACCGGCGGCTTCCCTGTCAACACGGGCGGAATACATGGCGGCAGCCCACTTTTCCCGGGCATCATCGTCAAAAATTCCGCACAATACCGCCCGCAGACAGAGATACTGGGTGAGGCTCCAGTGGAGCGCTCTTTTCTTCCGTACCCGGTCCACCGACTCTTGTACGGATTCACGGGCAGCCTGCTCATAGAGGCGGACAGCCTGGACCAGCAGTTCAGTGCTCTCCTGCGACCACTTCTCTTTTTTCCGGCCACTACCGTCCTGTTCACTGTAGGATTGAGCCATTCTGAAGCTGACCTGGGCCTTTCGCTTGGCAATAGCGGCCTTGAGGGCCATGACCTCGGTACTCCAGGCCGGGTCATCGGGCAGCCAGTGTTCCGCGTTGTCAACCCGGCTTAACAATTCTTCAAGCACGGTGATGTTTTCGTCACTTTTTTCATCAAGAGCCTGCAAAGCATTATCCAGGGCATATTTTGCCTGCATATAACGGAAATCGACAAGCTGTTCGGAAAAATCAGGCGGCAGGGCAACATAACCGACCAGTGAAGCCCAGTCGTGTCTTGTGCCGGAGCATCTGGCATGGAGCTGCACCCTGGTATTATGCAGGGCAATCCGTGGGTCAATACCGCGCAGCAGACAATGATACAGGCTCTTGAGCATGAAAATCGAGCCTCGGAAAGAAAGAGGAAACTGGGAGGCAATAACTACAGATATACCGGATTCATGCAGCACATGGGCCAGGCTGCCATGGCTGTACACGGGATGACCGGCATGGGCGCTGCCGCAGCCGGCCAGGGTCAGGATATTGGGCAAAGTGGTCTTCCGTGAAGCTGCACAGTCACCGCTGCCTGCCAGGGCCGATACCAATTGGCGGCCGGAAACCACCTCTCCCCGGCTGGGAGACCTGCCATGGAGCAACAGGCCGATCGGCTTTCCGGGGCGCTCTGGATCTGCAATGCCATGGGCCAGGACGTGGACATGGGTAAAGCGATTGTCCCGGCAGGTATTGGAAATTTTCCCGAGGGAGGCATCAGTCAGCACGACGATATGCCCGGCAAGGGCTGTGTCGATTTTTTCGGCGTCATCTGTTGCATTATGTGGCTGCAGGGGCAGCCATGGGGCAAGGATTTTTACAAAAGCACGTAGATGGGCACGTATGAGTTCCGATGGCACTCCGGCAGCAATAAAGAGAATACGCGGACGCTGACGCCAGTTACAGTGCATCTGTCGCAGGCTGCGCATAGAGCGGGTAATACAGACGGGATACCTGCTTTGCAGGCCCAGCCAGTTCTCCGCCCCACCCGGGAAGCCTGCGGGAATCCTGCTGAGCTCAAACGGCAGCAAGGCCAGCTCTGTGGCGGATATGACAAGCCGCAGTTCCACCAGTCCGGTGTCGTTTTCACCGCCCTTGAGCTGAACAACCAGGCCGGGATTGGCGGAGAGAATTTTTGTGACGGTTGCGGAAATTTCTTCCAGCACATGCCGCCGTTCGCTGTTGTCGACCCGGACGGCGGCATCGGACCGGCCCATGCCGGAACGCCGGTAGGAAAGACGGGTCAAAAGCTCGTTCAGCTTCCAGTGCTCAAGCTCAACCGTAATAGAGGATACGTCATTGGGGCCGCAGATACCGATATACCTGGTCAGCGGAGAGAGCAACTGGTTGTGGGCCGGGCCGTGCCTGACAATTTCCAGGTTAACGGTACGTACGCCGTTCATGGATATACCTCCTGCCTGGTGCCGGCTATTTCCCGCACCCTGCCATGTTGATAAATATCGCAGAGCACGGCCCGGCATCCTGTGCCATGTCCCTGAGAGGCCAGGCTTTCAAGACAGACCATGGAAGGATGACAGTAAATCAACTGCTCGATCTGTTTATCAATGCCCTTTTCGTTGATATGCCAGGCACCGGAAAAGGTTTTCAGGTAATTTTTGTTGTTTCGTATCTCATTGACCAGCAGGGAGAAGATTTGTTTATCATCAATTATCTGATCAGGCAACCGGACAACCGGTGTCCACGAGCCTGTATTGTAATACCATTGTGCCCGGCCAAAGGCATGGCAACGCCTTAAATGTGTGTGGCCGGCAACCAGAAAATGGATATCGCTGCCTACCAGCGAAGGGCTTGCTTCGAGCGCCCGGATAATTGCATCTTTCGATTCAAGGTTGTGTGTCTCCTGCCGCTGTTTTTTGAGTTTTTTGTCGGCAAGGCGTTTTCGTGCCGTTTCTATTCTTGATTCCCTGGAATCCGGCCTGGAATACACGGTAACATATGGCAGTAAAATGTTTGCAAGCATCCGATCGGAGATAAAACGAATCCATGGGCCGAGACCAAGTTCCTCGTCGACAATGTCTTCAAACAATTCGTCTTCTGAGGACTCGTTTTCGGCATCCAGATATTCCAGGAAAACATCACGTAACAGGTCCGCGCCGCCCTGGTTCATAACGGGCAACACCGGCCGGGCATATCCTGATTCCAGCATATTCCATGGATGTTCCGTATCCGGCGGTTGTACAGGCAACCTGCTTCTCAGGATTGCAAGGACATGGCGAAATTCCGAGCGCAAGTCATCGCATACCGCATTGAGCAGGGGCAGGTTATCGTCTATCTCCGGTTTGACCATATCAACGAAGGGATATTTTTTCTTCAGGGTATTGATTACCCGAACGACCAGCATGGTGCCCATGGACGGCGTTACAGTATCGCTGAACATCCTGTCGTGAGTAAGGTCGTAACAGGCCATGCGCAACCCTTCATAATCGACAGTATTGTGTTTATCGACTTCGTTACCGTGCATCAACAGGACATTGCATCCTCCAACCCGGCAGCGGAACCCGGCACCATCGGTGACAAAACGGATTCTGCCCCGCGCGCCGGGATCATCTCCGGCAATTTCATCGCGCAGTTTTTTCTGGACGGTGGGCAGGCAAAGTTCCGGATCATGGTTACCGGCAATGATAACCAGGGTGGATGGTTGTGGCCGGTCACTCCGGATATACCTGGCCAGCGCGTTGAAAACCCGCCCGTTCTGCCGGGAGGAAATGACTTTGTCCAGGATTTCCACGGCCTGGTGCCTGTTAAAAAAACCGCTCCCTTCACAGCCCGGAAAATCAATGAAATCGCCATTGAGCACCAGGGCATGACGTTGCCCATGTTGACATGTTTTGCCGATCCGGCGGGTAACATATAATATGGCCCCGGCAAGACGACAGGGAAGGTCAAAAGAGGATGGGGCCGTCGAAAGATGCAGGTCGGACAGGGAGTGGAGACAGTCAAAGTATGGGTACCGGGTATGGTTTGGCATAACTTATCGGCAAAGAGAAGGAAATAAAGGATTGTTTCAGAAGAAGATAATATCAATTTGCATTAAAAATAACAATAGATTACTATGTTTAGACTACGAATGAGCCATGAGCATGAATTGAGCGTTTTGTTTGTTCGCAACAATTCATTCGGCAATAAACAAGGATCTTCCCATGCCCATCAACAGGTTTGTCCGGCTGGCCAAAGTCTTCATTGACGGCAGGGGTGTGCCCTTCCTCGGCGCCGGTGTCAGCCAGAATGCGACATGCCCGGCCGGCACATCCTGGCGGCCGACTGTATCCTGCATGATCGGGGATCTGATCGACGCAGCCATTCCTTTTTTTAAAAAAGAGAAAAATCAGGAGCAAGAGCTGGCGGCTGCTCTGGGTATTGAGCAATTCAGGAAAGACAACAGGCCCGATGAACTACAGGACTTCGCAACACATCTGAAGGACAAGATAAACGGACGTCTTGGCGACCTGTGCCAGGCCCTGTTACTGATTCTTGACAATACCCGGTTCAACCGGGAAAATATCGTCGAGGCGCTCAACATCAGGGAATATGTCAATCTGTTGCCGACCCCTGCCCACTACTACATGGCCTTCCTGGTCAGGGAGGGGTTGGTCAACGAGGTCATCACCACCAATTATGACTGCTGCCTGGAGCGGGCCGTATATTACAGTCATGGGAGGGACGACCTTGACGGAAACCTGGTGGCTGCTATCAGCAGCCTGGCGAACTATCGGGCGCGGGGGGCCAGGCGTCTCTCCGCGGAAACCGGCCAGGCAATCCTGCGAATGTACAAAATCAACGGCTGCGCCGGGTCATTATCGGATGACCCGCCAAAGTACGATAGTATTCTGCTGACCCGGCAGCAACTAAGAGACATGGATGACCGGGCCTGGGCCCGTGACCTGCTCAAGGACCGGGCACGGTCCAGGGCGCTGGTCTTTTCCGGTTTCGGCAGCGATGAGCCACAGGTCCAGTTTACCCTGGAGCGGATACTCGAAGAATTTAGCATGGACGGCTCCGGTTCATCTACCGGTATGAACGGTATATGGGTCAATGTCTACGAAGAAAAACCAACTTTGACCCAGTTGCTTCTCCTCAAGGGAATGTGGGGCGGCGATGCAAACGACTATCTGCTCTGCGGCCGTGACAGCGAAGGTATCAGGCATAGTGTCAACGGTGAAACGGCGTCCTCTACAGGAAATGATCACCAGAAGCTGCCGGCAGATCTTTTCTGGCAGACCCTGTTCGAAGTGGTCTTTCTGGCCCTGCTGGAACAGCATACCGAAAAGGGGAACAATGGCTGGCAATTCCTTGCCGGACTGGATTCCCGGCCAGAACCCGTGCTACGCAAATCCCAGTTGCAGGACTGGATTGATCCCCGGAAGATCGGTCGGTATGTGCTTGGGAGGGAACGTTTCATCCCGGAAACGAAAGGGGCCCTGCAACGGGTTGATGCGCTTCTTCGATACGGGACAGACAACGGCGGCAACAAACGTGAAGG
>JALSNT010000616.1 GCA_026986885.1 Desulfobulbaceae bacterium | reverse complement strand
GCCGAGGGCGCCGATTTCCGTGGAATCGAGCCGGGGTAATGGCTTTCGCCTGCCTTTGCCGATGTTGAGCGCCCAGTCGGTCAGCATTTTGACCGGCCGGGTGAGCAGCCAGGACGCCGCAAGGCTGAGCAGAAAAGCCGCCGCCAGCGCAAGAGCGCTGCTTCTGTAGATCTTACCCCTGGCAACAGCCACGAATTTATGGATATTGGTCGATGGTTTGCCCACCGAAACCACCCCTGCGATTTCACCATTGACCATGATGGGCGCGGCCACATAGATGACCGAAATGTCCGGGCCATATGTGGTGTCCCTGGATGTACGGGCTCCGTATTCTCCCCTCAGGGTCAGCAGAACGTCGCGCCAGGCTGAATAATCCGCACCCGGTTCGGCCAATCCCCTGGAATCAAAAATAACTATTCCTTTTTTATCAGTGACATACACCCTGGTATCTATGTTTTTTTTGAGAAGTTCGTAAATACGGGCCTCAAATTTGCGATTATTGGCTCTTTTGAATTGCGCCCGCAGGATTTCAGGAGCAAAGCGGTCTCTCTCCATGTCAAGGCCGATCATGGCTGCCATGATATTTGCCTGGTCGACCAGCGGCTCCTCCACTGCTTGATAGTACTGGGTTTTAATCGCCTTAATCACCTTGGACAGCGGCCAGTACAGACAGCCGGTGAAGATAATGAGGTAGCAGAGAAAAATACGCAGACCGAGTTTCATCGTTCTTTGGCCAGGCAGGCGGCGGGAAGGGGAGGAGCAATTCGGGCGGTTATGTTTTTCATGGACAAAGGTTTTCCCTGAGCGAATAGCCGCTGCCCCTGTGAGTGATGATAGGGTCGAACCCGGATTGTACTCTTTTCAGCTTGGCCCGCAGGTTTTTGATATGGGCATCAACGGTACGTTCCATGCTGGAGTCCGGCTCATCCCAGGCCTGTTCCATGAGCAATCGCCTGGAATAGACCCGTCCCGGCCGGTTGATAAGGGTTTTCAGGATAAGGTATTCGTAGCGGGAAAGCTCAAGCCGGATACCGAGGCAGGTGATGCGTTGTTTATGTTCATCCACTGAGAAAACGGGAGAGGAATTGTTGTCGATCCGGTCGCAGGTCCGTCGCAGAATGGCCTTGATGCGGGCGGACAGCTCCCTGGGACTGAACGGCTTGGTCACGTAATCATCGCCGCCGATTTCAAGACCTACTACCCGGTCAATCTCATCGTTGCGGGCAGTCAGAAACAGGACGGGAACCGAGCTGTCCCTTCTGATCTGTTTGCAGAGTTCAAAACCGTTGAGATCGGGTAATCCCACATCCAGGACAACAAGGTCAACCGGCTTTGTTGCCAGCACGGCAAGGGCCTCTTCACCACTGCCCGCGCATGCGGTCAGAAAGTTGTCGGTTTCCAGGGTGTACCGGATTGTATCGACGATGGACGGCTCATCTTCCACAATGAGGATGAAAGGTTTTGTTTGGGTTGCTTTCATGGGTATGGTTGGTGATTGGATGATCTGTTT
>JALSNT010000615.1 GCA_026986885.1 Desulfobulbaceae bacterium | reverse complement strand
CAAGTCAACCGGACTCACCGGCGCAAGCGGGGCCCTGCGTGTCTGGGCCGACCTGATGAAGCATATAACAACAACACCACTTGATCTGCAGCCGCCGGCAGGAATCGACCTGTATTTTTCCGATGTTAAAAACGGCCGCCTCTTTGCCGATCAATGCAGGCAGGGCGAACTCATTCCCTTTATTCACGGCGGCCTGCTGCCGCCGGTCACCACCTGTCCTGCGGCTGTAAACTACCGACAGGCAAAGCGACTCGAAAAAAGGGAGAGAAACGCCGGAAAACCGACCCTGGAACAACGGCTCCGACAACTTTTACGGATTTTCCAATGAAACTATCACTGCTTTACCCCCCAACCCTGCTGCTGATCCTGCTTATCGCCAACGGCTGCGCTCCCCGCTATCCTGTCGCCACCCCGTATCATAGGGCTTCGGCGCCCGGGCAAAGGGAGCAAGATACCATGGCACCCGCAGCGCAGGCACGCCCTGTCAAGATCAATCCTCTCGTCGAAAAAATTCGGGCCAGGGCAACGGCCCTGCTGAATTCCGGTCGGCCGGATGCAGCGGCCCAGGCCATTGAGCGTGGACTGCGTATCGCTCCCAAGAACGGTTATCTCTGGTCGCAACTGGCGGAGATCAGACTCAAGCAGGGACACGAACGCCAGGCCCGTCTGCTGGCGGAAAAATCAAACAGCCTGGCGCACGGTGACATGGTCCTGCGACAGACGAACAAACAGATAATCAAGCAGACAACCAGGCTGCATAACCATAACCAATAAATATTTGCAGAAACTACTGCACAAAAAAACATTCCCCACCAGGGAGGATACAATGAAAGCAACCAGGATGACAGAGGGTATTTATCGATTAGGCATCAATCTGGAGAATGACCAGTTGTTTGAAGGTATGTGGCCCATGCCCGACGGCATTTCCATTAATTCCTATGTGATTCAGGGCGAAAAAACCGCCATCATCGACCTGACCGAGGATGTGGATGATAAACCGGCCGACTTTGAACGGGAGATGGACTCGATTCCCATTGCCGCAACAGATGTGGATTATCTGATCATCAACCACATGGAGCCGGACCATACCAGCTGGCTGCCCGCCTTTTACAAAAAAAATCCTGATCTTGAATTTTTTATCAGTAAAAAGGGGGCCGGGGTCCTCAAGGCCTTTTGCGGAATTGATGAAAATGTCCATATCGTCAAGACCGGTGATACCCTGGATCTCGGCAGGGGAAAGGTATTGACCTTTTATGAAGCACCGAACCTGCACTGGCCCGAAACCATGTTCACCTTTGAAGAATCGTCCGGCATTTTGTTTTCCTGCGACGCCTTCGGCTCTTATGGTACTATCGAAGATATTATTTTTGATAATCAGTTGTCATCCGAGCAACATGATTTTTTCATGCGCGAGGCCCTGCGCTATTATGCCAATATCATCGGCGGCCTGTCCATGTTTGTCTCCAAGGCCGTTGACAGGGTCCGACATCTTGATATTAAGATGGTGGCTC
>JALSNT010000614.1 GCA_026986885.1 Desulfobulbaceae bacterium | reverse complement strand
CCATAACCAGCAGTACGACCAGATCAGGGCGGGGAGCGAAATCGTTGGCCGCAATAATCAGTGCCGGGTCCAGGCCGGCAGCTCCCTGGTACGCCACAGTGGAAAAATAGTAGCGGTCTGTCAGCACTATTTTACCATGGGCCAGGGCCGGAGCAATGACTTCTTCCACATGCTGCTTTCGATCCTGCACAAAAAAATCAAGCTCCTGTTCTAAAGAGCAACTGCCACGGTTGCGGTATAATGCATGAATCTTTTGACCATAGGGACCGTCAGTAGGCTCCCTTGTTTCCACAACCTGCAGACCTTTTTTACGAAGGTAATCGGCCAATAGACGGATTTGAGTTGATTTGCCGGTACCATCAATACCCTCAAAGGCAATAAGTAATCCTTTTTTCATTGCAGTTTTCCGGCCCGATGGCGGCAGATATCCGTTGCCATGCGAACTGCCGCCTCAAGACTGGCAGGATCGGCTACCCCTTGACCGGCAATGTCATAGGCCGTACCATGATCAACAGAAGTCCGCACAATGGGCAGGCCGAGGGTTACATTCACCCCATCTTTAAAATGCAACAATTTAAAGGGAATAAGTCCCTGATCATGGTACATGGCAATAACTGCGTCATGCTCACCGGCAGCGGCCCTGTGAAAAACCGTGTCCGGAGGCCAGGGGCCGCTGATTTCTCCAGGGCCGCTGTATGCGTTAACAGCAGGAGTGATGCAAACATCTTCCTCATCGCCGAACATACCGTTTTCCCCGCAATGGGGATTAAGCCCGGCAACGGCAACACGGGGTGATGGTATCCCAAAATCTCGTTGCAGGGACCGCACGGTCATGGCAATACAATCCTGGATTTCTTTCCGGTTGAGGAGGGAGGATACCCGGTTGAGCGGTTCATGAATGGTCACCAGAATAACCCGCAGGCGGCTGCCGGCCATCATCATTCGATAATGATGGGTACTGGTAAGTGATGCCAGCATTTCCGTGTGGCCGGGAAAGGGCGATCCGGCCTGCTGCAGACTTATTTTGCTGATGGGGCAGGTTACCATGGCTGCAAGCATCCCCTGACCAATAAGATCGACGGCATCTTCAATATAGGCGATCATGGCCCGGGCAGTATCCAGGGAAGGTTGACCCCATACCAGCTTGCCCAGGGGGGTACCGGAATCAAAGACCGAAATGACATCCGGCTCCACTTCATTTCCTGGCAGCCACGACTGGATTTTTACCCGCATTCCCAACTCATCAGCGACTCGGGCAAGCACCTCCGCGTTACCGACAACAACAACCGGCCTGGACATGGATTTGGGACGCGCCAACACCGTCTCTAAAAAAAATTTATTTATAATTTCCGGGCCAATGCCGACAGGACAACCCATGGTTATCCCAAGCGGCACAGCATCGACGGCATCTATTTTTCTTCTCTTCATCTCTTTTTATCAAAGTGCCTCAAAGGCATTAACAATGATATCGACTTTTGGCGGCCTGCCGGCGGCAAGTGTCACCGAAACGACATCAAAACG
>JALSNT010000613.1 GCA_026986885.1 Desulfobulbaceae bacterium | reverse complement strand
TGTCTCGGCCCTGGCTTCCTGTTTCAGGCTTTCCGATAAAAATCAGGCAAGCCTGATGGTTTTTAACATTGCCCCAATACAGGACTTTATCGGCCGGGCCCGTAAACTGCGCGATTACTGGGCCGGTTCCATCATCCTGTCCTGGCTTGCGTTTGAAGGAATCAAGACGGTAATTTTTGAATTAGGCGCGGATCATATCCTCTATCCCAGCCTGCATGGACAGCCCTTGATTGATGATCTGCTTTGCGACTGGCAGATGGACCGGTTAGCAGGTAAACAGAGCAACAGCGATGGTGTGGCTTCCTTTCCCAATAAATTTGTCTGCCTTGTCCCCGTGGGCATGGAAAATGAGATTGCCGAACGAATCCAACAGGCAATCCAGGGCAAATGGCTTGCCCTGGGGCAGGATACCCTTGCCAAGGTGGAAAAACTTGTCGGCCCCGATGAATACATTACCCGCCAGTTTACACGGCAGATGGAAACGTATTGGGAATATTCATGGGCGGCAACGCCTCTCATTGGAAAACAGAATAAAACAGCGGTTGCCGAACTACTGCCTGAAGAAGGTATTACAACACTCTTTGCTTTTGTTGAAGACGCCGACAAACTGCTGGCAGAGAAAAACATCAACAGCGGCAACGGGCAGGGACCATTATACGGTGCAAGTCACCGATTGGCTCAAACGATGCTGGCCGCCGGGAAATCGTACCGTACTGAGCAGCGGGAGGAAGAACCGGGTATCAAATGCGATATGTTTGGGGAGTTTGAGGCCCTTCGTTTCGGATTCAAGGCCGGTGACGATCCTCCCCCGACACCAGACCTCTTCTGGCAGACTTTAAAGGAAAAATGGAACCCGAAATCCGATTTCGGCAGATCGGAAAGGCTCTGCGCAATCGGTTTGGTCAAACGGCTGGCTTACCAGGTGTGCCCGTCCATGGATGATCATCCTCTGAAGAAGATGTTCAAAAATGCGGAAAAATTTCCTTCCACCACGGAAATGGCCCTGCGCGACTGGCACAGGCAGCTTGAAAGACACGCACGGGAAGATAGTGAGCTGGCTGCTGAACTGTCGGAGTTTTCCGGAAATCCCGCTGTCCGGCTCGCCCAGTTAGCTCAGTGGTTCCATGAAATAAATGAACCGGATCAAGTTAAGCTCCTGGGGAAGGAGATCGCAGATACGGATGAACGGCAGAAAAAGGCGGCAAAGCGGATAATCAACAGACTGCACAAGGTGAAGGATGTGCATAAATATTACGCCCTGTTGATGATGGATGGAGACAGAATGGGCAGCCTGGTGAATGGGGAGACCTTGGGCGCCCGGTGGAAAAGCGTATTGCATCCGGAACTTGCCGCCAGGATGGCCAATAGCTTTGATGAAGAATACAAAAAATTCTGGCAGAAACATTTTGGGGAGACCAAGCAGATTTCCCCTGCCGTGCATGCCGCTGTTTCGGAGGCGCTGGGTGATTTTTCCCTGCTGTCGGCGCCGGAAATTATCGAAAAGAAATACAAAGGCCGCCTGATCT
>JALSNT010000612.1 GCA_026986885.1 Desulfobulbaceae bacterium | reverse complement strand
TGCAAAATTGCAGTGACAACGAGTTGTTTTATAAAAAATATCTGTGTGAATCCGTGTTCATCCGTGGTTTTAATTTATGCTTGAACTGAAACAGGTCAACAAGAGCTTCGGTGGATTACAGGCCGTGCAGGATGTAAGTTTCGGTGTCCAGCCGGGCATGATCAAGGCCGTGATCGGGCCAAACGGTGCCGGTAAAACGACCCTGTTTAACCTGATTGCCGGTAATTTAAGCGTATCCTCCGGCAGCATCCTCTTTCAGGGGCGGGAGATTCAGGGTTCGAAGCCGCACCGGATTGCGGCCCTGGGCATGGCGCGCACTTTTCAGAATATCAATCTTTTCCACGGCATGACGGCGCTGGAATCGGTGATGGTGGGCAGGCATGTCCGCAGCCGGGCAGGTTTTTTAGCCGGTATGCTGCATCTTCCTTCCACCTGGCGGGAAGAACGGCTGATCCGGGACAGGTCCATGGAATTACTCGATTTTCTTGATATTGCGGAGTTCGCCCATGTTGAGGCCACCAGCCTTGCATTCGGCCAGCAGCGGGCGGTGGAGATGGCCCGTGCCCTGGCCACGGAACCGAAACTGCTGCTCCTTGATGAACCGGCGGCCGGCTTGAATATCTATGAAACTGCGGAAGTTGCCCGCTTGATCACCAAAATTCGTGATATGGGCATCACCGTTTTACTGGTCGAGCATGACATGTCGCTGGTCATGGATATCTCCGATGAAATCGTGGTCCTCAGTTTCGGCCGTAAAATAGCCGAGGATATCCCAACGGCCATTCAGCAGAATCCGGAAGTGATCAAGATTTATCTTGGTGAGGATGAGGAGGCCGTGGCCTGATCATGCTGAAAATACGGAATCTGGACGCAGGCTACGGCAAACTGCGCGTCCTGAAAAACATCTCTCTGCATGTGGACGGTGGTGAAATCGTCACCATGATCGGCGCCAACGGTGCCGGTAAAACCACTCTCCTCAGCACCGTTATCGGCCTGGTCAGCGCTTCATCCGGTGAAATTATTTTTCGAGATCATGACCGGACTAAAGAGGCGGCGCAAAAGATAGTTGCCGCCGGTTGTGTGCTGGTGCCCGAGGGCAGGCAGGTCTTTGCCACCATGAGTGTTGAGGAAAATCTCATTTTAGGTGGCTATGTGTTGCAGAAAAATCGTGGAAAACGGGCCGTGGACAAGGAGCTTGGTCATCAGTATGAACTGTTTCCCGTGCTGAAAGAACGTAAAGCGCAGTTAGCCGGTACCCTGTCCGGCGGTGAACAGCAGATGCTGGCCATGGGCAGGGCGCTGATGTCCAGACCCAGGCTGGTGATGATGGATGAGCCGTCAACCGGCCTGGCACCGTTGGTGGTTCGTGATATTTTCCGGGTAATTGTCCGACTGCGTGATGAGGGGAATACCGTGTTACTGGTGGAGCAGAATGCCCGTGCCGCCCTGGCAATTGCTGATAGGGGGTATGTGCTGGAAACCGGCAAGATAATCGTCCAGGGACCGGCTGAGGACCTGTTAGCCAACCGGGATGTGCAGCGGGCCTATCTCGGCCGGGAAAAGATCGAGTAACAAACTAATATCCCGATATTTTTGAACCTTGAACCTTGAACCTTGAACCTTAAACTCTGAACCTTCACCCTGGAACCGACAACAATGTATTGGGAACCGGAAAGAGAATGTATGCCCAGAGAAGATCTGGAGCAGTTACAGTTGGAACGTCTCCAGTCCACCCTGTACCGGGTGGGCACCCATGTGCCGTTTTATAAAAAAAAGTTTGCGGAACTGAAAATTAACTTTGAGGATATCCGCAGCCTTGATGATCTCCGGCGACTGCCGTTCACAGTCAAGCAGGACCTGCGGGATAATTATCCCTACGGGCTGTTTGCCGTGCCGCTGCGGGATGTGGTCCGGGTACATTCCTCTTCCGGCACCACCGGTCTTGCCACGGTTGTCGGTTACAGTCGCAATGATATCAAGAACTGGTCCAACCTGGTGGCCCGCGTGCTGACCGGTGCCGGGGTAACCAGGGATGATGTTATCCAGATCGCCTTTGGTTACGGGTTGTTTACCGGTGGCTTTGGTCTGCATTACGGCGCCGAGCGGCTTGGGGCCTCGGTAATTCCCATTTCCGCCGGTAATACCAAGCGGCAGATTCAGATCATGCAGGATTTCAAGACCACGGCCCTGGTCTGCACTCCTTCCTATGCCCTGATTATTGCCGATACCATGATGGAGATGGGTGTTAATCCCAATGGCCTCTCCCTGCGATACGGACTGTTCGGGGCCGAGCCCTGGTCCGAGGCCATGCGCCATGAGATCAATGAGAAGCTTGGTATCCGGGCAACGGATAATTATGGGCTTTCCGAGGTTATGGGGCCAGGGGTGGCAGGAGAGTGCGAACAGTGTAACGGCCTGCATATCAATGAAGATCATTTCCTGCTGGAGGTGGTTGATCCGGAAACCCTGGAACCGGTAGAACCAGGTGAGGTCGGTGAGCTGGTGATCACTACCCTGACCAAGGAAGCCTTTCCCATGATCCGCTATCGGACACGTGATTTGACCCGGTTAATTCCGGAACCCTGTGCCTGCGGTCGGACGTTGATGCGTATGCAGCGGGTGATGGGCCGCAGCGATGACATGTTGATCATCAAGGGCGTCAATGTCTTTCCAGTGCAGATTGAAAAGGTACTCTTTGAGATAGAGGGAACCCAGCCCCATTACCAGATCATTGTTGAGCGGGAAAACCATTCGGACAAGGCAACGGTTCTGGTGGAGGTTAATGAGTCCATCTTCTTTGACGAGATGAAAAAGCAACGGCAGATGGTGGACCATATCAAGGCCCGGTTGAGTTCGGAATTGGGGATCGGCGTTGCCGTCAAGCTGGTGGAAGAAAAAACCCTTGAGCGTTCCCTGGGCAAGTCACAGCGTGTTATTGATAAACGCTCAATTTAGCAAGGTTGAAGATTATGAAACGTGTAAGCGGCAGGGCCCTTGATGGTTTGCGACCACTCAGCCTGGAATATGATGCCCAGCCCCATGCCGCCGGTTCTGTTTTGATCAGGATGGGCGGAACCCATGTGTTGTGCGGCGTGTCGGTGGAAGACAGGGTGCCGTCGTTTCTTGCAGGCAAGGGGCAGGGATGGATTACCGCCGAGTACGGCATGCTCCCCTGTGCCACCCAAAGCCGGGGCAGGCGGGAGGCGGCTGTCGGCCGTTCCGGCCGTACCTATGAGATTCAGCGGCTTATCGGCCGTTCGCTGCGGATGATGGTTGATTTAAAGGATCTGGGCGAGCATACCCTGCGGGTGGATTGCGACGTAATCAACGCCGACGGCGGTACCCGCTGTGCCTCCATAACCGGTGCCGCCCTGGCGTTGCGCCGGGCTCTTGAGAAAATGGTTGCCGATGGAAAATTATCCGTGTTGCCGACAATCCTGCCGGTGGCTGCCGTCAGTGCCGGGGTGGTTGCGGGCCGGGCCGTGCTTGATCTTGATTACAGTGAAGATTCCGCTGCCGAGGTTGATGCCAATTTTGTGATGAGCGGCGACGGCCGGTTTATTGAGGTGCAGTGTACGGCTGAGGGCAAACCCTTTGCTCCGGACATGCTTTTACAGATGAGCGGCCTTGCCCGCAAGGGGATTGAAGAGCTGCTGCAGTTGTGGGAGGCGGAGTAGCTCTAACTGGCATAGATGTCAAAAATATTCTTGGCTGTGCACTTATGACTTGAATTCAGGTATTATGCTTTATATGTGTATTTCTGTTTTGCCCAGGCGCTGAATGTTGTAGGTCTGGTTGAGTCCAGCGAAACCGGACATTGATGACGGAATTTTACTGTCCGCTTTCGCTGCGCTCAAGCAGACCTACTATTTACTATCCACTATCTATAATGAAACAGCACAAATCCTGCAGCTTGGGGCGAAATGAAAATCGCTCGATTTAGGACTTATTTTTTCTTTCTTTGCCTGATTCAACCAATCGGCGCAGCAACTCCACTCCATCCGGGGTAAACGGTTCTTTTTTACTTAATGTAAGGGCCTTGTGAGCGCTCATGAACCAGCCGTCCTCCACCTCTTCGGGTTGAAGGGTGAATGGTCCTTCATGGATGCAGGAAAACACCCGGCCCCAGACCCGGTTGTTTTCATCCTCATAGTATTGATCAAAAAGAAAATGTAATTTTGATTTTTTTGTTCTGATCCCCAACTCTTCCGCCAACTCTCTGGCGGCCGATTTCTCATAACTCTCTCCCGCCAGCACGACACCACCGGCGGCAACATCAAGATAACCGGGATACATATCCTTGGTCATGGTTCGCCGCTGGACAAAGAGCTCTCCTTTTTTGTTGAACACCAGAATGTAGGAGGCCCGGTGGATAAGCCGCTGCCTTCGCATGATATGGCGGGCAACAGCGCCGATCTCCCTGTCTTCCCTGTCAACAAGCTGGACGATTTCCCGGCCGGGATCCGTTGTCATGTCTTTTCCTCCGGCGGCGCCGGTTTGTGGCGAAATTCAAAGCAGCGATGAACGCTTCCCTTCTGCTTAAAATCTCTGGGTAGTGTTTGGGCGGTTATTTCCTGCACCTCATAATCGGTAAATAATGTTGGCGCTGGAGTGAATTTTTTGAAATTGGTGGAAAACAGGAGGATACCCTCTCGGGAAAGCCGTCCCATGGCAAGGCGCAGGAGTTCTTCGTGATCATCCTGAACGGAAAATGTCTGCCGCCGGTGTCGATTATTGGAAAAGGTCGGCGGATCGACAAAGATCAGGCCGTACCGCCGGCGTTCTTCTTTTAACCACTGCAGGCAGTCGGCCTCTATAATCGTATGTAAAGATCCGCCATAACCGTTGAGCGACAGGTTGGCCAGCGTTCGGGTCAGGTATTTTTCAGATATATCAACAGTTGTTGTCGACGTTGCCCCGTTCATGGCTGCATATACAGTGGCTGAGCCGGTATACCCGTACAGGTTGAGAAAGGTGCGGCCGCGGGCAAGCTCGCCGATGCGGGCCCTGGTTTTGCGATGGTCGAGAAAAAGGCCGGTATCCAGAAAATCAGTGAAGTTGACCAGGAATTCAGCCCCTCCTTCATGGACGACAAAGAGTTTTCCCTCCCTTGTCTTTTTCTGGTACTGGCTCCTTCCCTTCTGCGGTTTCCGTGTTTTGATAAACAATTGGCTGCGTTCAAGGGAAAAGAGTTCGCGGAGGACCTGCAGACCTGTCGTGAACCGCCTTGAGGCCTTTGCCGGATCAATGGATTTCGGCGGGGCATATTCCTGGACATGAACGAATCGTTCATAGATGTCAATGGCCAGATTATATTCCGGCATATCGGCATCATAAAGACGAAAACAGTCAATATTCTTTTCTTTGGCCCAGGGGGTAAGCAAGGCCCAGTTTTTACGTAGACGATTGGCCAGCTCACTGCCGGGAGCGGATATTTCCATATCTGTCATTTGTATCCTGTCAATCGACTGTTTATGGCGTTGTCGATGGACGCCAACCAGCAGCCGGCATTTGATGGGGCCATTGTAGAGTGCGTGCCGGCCATTCCAGTTGAGTCCGACCAGATCGGCAAGATCAGGGTTGGCCGAGAAAAATCCCATTCGCCATCCGGGAAAATCTTCCTCAAAACGATTTCCTAAAAAACGATACAGGTATTTTACTGCGATGTGTTCGGAAAGGCGCTCTCCATAGGGTGGATTGGTTATGAGCAGTCCATTTTTTCCAGGACAGCGCAGTCGGGAAAGTTGCGCCTGTTTAATGATAATCTTATCGGTCAAACCTGCGCGGGCAATGTTCTTTCTGGCGGCCGCAACGGCCAGTGGATCGGCATCATAGCCGATAATCCGTGGCCAGGTTCTGTCCTGAGCTGCCTCCTCACGCTCCAGGGCTTCATTGACCAGGCTGTCCCATATTTTTTTGCTGTGCCGTTTCCAGAACATAAAGCCGAAATTTTTTGCATTTCTCTGCAGGCCCGGGGCAGAGTCGCCAAGTATCAGGGCTGCTTCGATCAACAGGGTGCCGGAACCGCACATGGGATCAAGCAGGATGGTGTCACCTGGAAAATCACCGGCAACCCCGCTTAGATGAACGATGGCAGCGGCCAGGGTTTCCTTGAGCGGGGCCGGACCGCCCTGTTCGCGGTATCCGCGTCGGTGCAGGCTGTCACCGGAAAGATCAATGGCAAGGCTTGCCAGCTCACCCCTGATATGCAGGTTGAGGCGGATTCCCGGTCGGTGGACATCGATATTTGGCCGTTTTCCGGTCCTTGCGCGAAAATAATCGACAATTGCGTCTTTGACTCGCAGGGAGGCGTAATGGCTGTGGGTGATGGATGAATCCGAAAGGGTACAGTAGACGGCAAAGGTGGCTGCAGGCATGAAATGGACGTCCCACTCAATGGCGTTTACCTGTCGGTACAGGGCATCGGTATCCGGGGCTTTAAAAGTTGCAAGCTGCAGAAGTATGCGCGATGAAAACCTGGACCAGAGGCAGGCCCGGTAGGCTGTTTCCAGTCTCCCGTTCCAGGATACAGCGCCGGGAGTTGTGGTAACATTTATGCCGCCGAATTCCTGAATTTCCATTTTGACCAGGTCTTCCATGCCGGCGCTGCAGGTGGCAGTGTACAGTTGCGGCTTTTTGGTCGTGTTGCGTTTGCGTCTGGTTGTTGTCAAATCAGTCTCTATGGGAAAAGATTATTGAATACCACTTTGAAGGTGATAATGCTTTCCGGTGCAAGGGAAACTATCCGATACCGATATTTTGTACAATAGAAAGGTAGAGAATTGGATTTGTCAAATTCCCTATATTTCTTGCCATCAAAATTTTCAGAGCGTACAATAGGAAAGATTCTGCAAATGCATGAATTATTAACCGGATGAACAGGATAGACCAATAATTGTGATGAGGAAAGAACGCGTGACCCGGCATAAAGAAAGTCAACATAATGGGAATTGTGATGATCTATGGGAAAAATTTGAACAGTTACGGGTAAAAGAAGAGTTCTTTAAAACAATGGCCGAGTCTTCCGTTGACTGGGATGTCTGGTATGCGGTTGACGGGCAATCAATTTATATTACGCCGAGTTGCCT